>JAUXHN010000223.1 GCA_030621515.1 Deltaproteobacteria bacterium
CCCTCTTCGTAACGCGCCAGAAACTGCATCTTCATCCTGGTGGGTATGAAACTCGTGGGAAAGGCCTTCTTCTTCCTCGGTCGGCCGAAGACGGTTCGCCAGATGGGTGAGAAAAAACCGTTGTTGTTGAGCAGGCGCTTCCCGTCCTTTTTTGACACGTATCCGCTCACCACCTCGACGCCTTCGATCTTCGCCTCGACAAACTGCTTTCCGTTTATCTCGACGGCGCTATCGATGATCTCGGTGGTGATACCATCCTGTGGGACGGCATTGTACTTTGCGCACTCATCGCCCGGAACACCGTAAATGTAGTTGGAAAAATAGTTCCAGTCCGATTTGCCGATCCGCGCGAGTTCCTGAAAGTCAGGCGTAAGGGAATGCGCGTTTTTGAAACCGAAAGGCTTGTTCCATTTGGATTTCGGAACGTCGATCTCATAGAAGCCGAAGAACACGTTGAACCAGTGGGACCTGGGGTTGGCGTAGTTGCCTCCCTTGAAAAGGGAGGGTCGAGCACAGCAAAAACACACGTTGAAAACGATGGGGGGCTTGTCGGAAAAGAAGATGTCATTGACCTTCTTGCCGATGTCCAGGGGCCATTGTTTCTCGTCGCTGACCAGGATCTCCAGAAGGGTGGGCATCCTGGTCGCGCGACCGAATTTCCTGGTGGGCAGCTTCGGTGGTTCCACGAGAAAACGGCCCTTGAACTCGCCTACCAGCGGCAAACCGATGATGTTCCTGGTGACGAGGCCCACCCTTCGGAAAAACCTGGCGATGGCGTTCCACAAACTCACTTGCGCCCTTCGCTATTTGCAGAACTGGTCCAGGTCCGTGTGCAAACCTGCGGCCATGGTCGTGTCGAGGCTGCTGCCTATAAATGTTCCGTATAGTTCCCCGTCGTTTAAAAGGAGAGAACCGCTTCCGCCGTTGATCACCGCGCTGACCGTCGACGACAATGCGACCTCCATCCCGGCGCCGGCGAGCAGCTTGATGTGAACACTGGACGGTGAGCTCGAGTCCGGGTTCAGTTGCGCGGCCATGGTCAGATACACCTTTCCCTGCGAGTACAGGGCGAGAGTCGACCCGGCACTCAACACGATATCACCGTTGTTCAGAGTCACGTTCCCATCGCAAAGGACCCTCACGGTTCCGCTTATGGTGACCGTGGCTCCGGTCTCGATGGTGAGGTTGTCGAAGTGCCTGTCGCCGGTCCAGGTCTCGATGGCGCCCAGGGATAGGGTCTTGTTACCGGTGCTGGCCGGCATCCCGGGCGGCACTATGGGCAAGGGTATCATCAATGGTGAAGCGAGCGCGGATATTGTACCGGTCACCGTTCCCCCCATCGCCGTACACACCACAGTGCTCGGAACACCTCCGGGACCGATGAAGGCGTCACCTCCAATGGTGGCGTTATCGAGGTCGATTCCGCAGCTCGCCGTGGTGTTTGTCGCCACCCTCGCAGTCTGATGCACGTTGGCTCCACCGTAAGGTCCCACAGACGAATCGTAACTGTCGATGAAGGAGCCCAACGTCATTTCAATCGAGGTGGCGGCAATGACCCCGTAGCCCGCACAGGGGCTGCCCGTGTCAGTGTCCGTATCTGTGTCGGTGTCCGTATCCGTGTCGGTATCCGTGTCCGTGTCGGTGTCAGTATCCGTATCGGTATCCGTGTCGACATCCGTGTCGCTATCCGTGTCTGTGTCCGTGTCTGCGTCCGTATCTACGTCCGTGTCTGTATCCGTATCGGTATCCGTATCCGTGGCCGCATCCCCGGCCAGGAACGGGTTCGCATTGTTGCCGCAACCCAAAAGGATCAAGACGATCAACCCCGCCAGGCGCCGGACTGATTCTCTTTTCATGACTATCCCTCCCTCAATGCTGGACGAGCCGCTTGCGGCATATCGTCAGTATTCGATCTTCAGTCCCAGGCTCGGAAGGATCGGGAGACCGTGGAAATAGACTTTTTCAGAATAGTCGTAGGAGTAAGCGTATCCCTCCACGTTCTTCTGATTGTATACATTCTGGACGTCGATATACACACCGAACTTGACGTGTTTGAACTGCCAGTTCTTGTCGACACGCACATCGAGCTGGTGGAACATGGGCAATCGCGTGGAGTTGGTCTCCCCGTACATGGGCCAGTAGATATCGGAATCGGCGTCGTAAACTGTACCGACCACCGGCGTGTTCGGGTTGCCAGTTACCAGCCTGAACCGCACTCCGGCCTCCCATCCCCTCCCGAGAACGACGCTCGCCACCACCGTCAAGATGTGCGTCTGATCGTAGTCGAACGGGCGTTCGTCCCAACCCGGATGATCGATACGCTTGCTCTTCATCAGGGTGTACGCGATCCAGCCGAAGAACCGGTCCGTGGGCTGATGCTTGACCATGAGCTCCAACCCGTAGACCGCGCCGTCCCCATCGTTGTTGTAGCGCTCCGGAACCATTTCGCCGTCTCGCTCGATATCCTCGCCGGAGCTGACCACCAGATCGAAAATGTCCTTGTAGAAACCTTCCAACCCTATCTCGATGTTCTCGGTGATATTCTGCTCGACCCCCACGCTGTAATGAACCGCGCCGATCAGACCCAGGTCCGGGTTGCCGTACTGATCGTCGCTCTGCGCTGACGTGGGGGCCTGGTGGAACAGCCCCACGCCGCCTTTAAGGGTAGTCCAATCGAATAGTCGATAACGCGCCACGAACCGGGGATCGAGGCCGACTTCCTCCACTGTGCTGTAGTAGTCCACGCGCAACCCGTAGATCATGCGCAGCCGGTCGATGGCGGTCATCTCCAGCTCCCCGTACCACGCGGGACGATACATCCAGTCCTCGCCGCTGGTCTCCATGGTCTCGCTGTTGGCGGTGATCGGGTCCATGTGCTCGCCCTCGGAGGGGATATCCATGGGCGCGCGGATGGACCACCTCGCCCAGTCGATTTCCATGTCGATGCCCGTGCGGATAATGAAGTACGGCCCGGTGTTCCAGGCGATCTCGTCCCGAAGGAAGATGGGGACCTGTTTCACCTCAAACTTGAAATCCTCACCGAACTTGCTGTCGCTGCCCCAGAGCCCGGATCCGATATTGAATTCGTTTGTAAGATCAGAGGAAAAATGATGGTCCCATCGAACCTGGAGTTGATGAAAATACGTGCGAAACTCCATGCCACCGCCGAAGTTGGGGTTTCCGATCACGTCGTCTCCGAACAGAAAGATCATCTTGTCGTCGGATCCGAAGAGGAACAGCCTCAAGTTGTCGTCGTCGTCCGGGTGATAGTCGACCACCAGCTGGTAATCGTAATACCTAGGTGCCACCGTGAACTGCATACCACCGTCCTCGGGAAGCACTGCGTTGAGGATCCCGTCGATGTAGCTCCGGCGGCCGGAGACCGCCACCGACCAGTCCTCTCCCAATGGTGTCTCCACCAGGGCGCTGATATCCCAGATGTCGGCGTCGAGGGAGGCGTGGATACGGTCGGTCGCGGGCGCCCGCGGATAGACATCGACGATTCCACCGGTGGCGCCGCCGTAGCGAACCGAGTAGTTGCCCGGATAGAAATCAATGCGATCCAGAAGATCCGAGTTGATGACCGAAGTGAGGCCACCGAAGTGGTACAGCATGGGCACCGGCATCTGATCGAAGAAAAACCGCGAATCCCCCGGGGAGCTCCCCCGGACGATCAATTCGCCGCTGAGACCCGGGGCTCTCGCCATCCCGGGCAAGTTTTGCACTGATCTCATGGCGTCACCGCCCGTGCCGGGAATACGCGTGATCTCCCGCCGGGTGATCTCCCGCCGCGTCACTTCCCTCGGCGGTCGCCTTCCCCTCACCACCGTCTCGTACATGGCTGCCTCGACCTCCAGCCGGTATACGACCTCGCGGGCTTCGTCCTCCACCAGATCCTCGGTCACGGTGAGTGGCTTGAATCCGGAGGCCACTATTTCCACACTGTACTCGCCGGGGGAAATCTCCCCGAAGTCGAAGAATCCATCGTCGTCTGTCGTTATCGTGACATCCCTGTCCTCGCCGTCGCCCGGGCTCACGAATAATACGGACGCACCGGGAATCGCCGCACCCTCCATGTCGTTGACGCGACCGGACAGTCGGGCCACAGGAGGGGAAAGATCTTCGAGTGCGGGCTCTTCCTGCGTGATGAAAAATGTGTAGCGATAGAACACCTGTGACGCGACAGCCTCCCCGTCGCGTGTGGCGGGCTTGAACACGAAACGGTAAATCGCCTCCGTCGCCGCTTCGTCAAAACCGTGGCCTGCCGGCTCCTCGACCTTAACGCCGGTCACCACGCCGTTCTCGTCAATATCGATTTTCGTGAGGACCTCCGCCTCGAGCCCGGACTCGAACGCCTGCGCCGGATAATCAGCCTGCGCGTATTCCAGGAGGGTCGGGGGCGTGAGCACCGGTTCTTCGGGTTGGGCTTCTTCTCCGGATGCTTCCTCGCCCGCCCCCTGGGAGAACACGGGTGCACTGGTAATTATTATAATAAACGAAATCAGAACGGCTGGAGAATATCGCATCAGGGGGTTTGATTACCACGCCGGTTCGAGGGAAATCAATCTATGCCGGATTCCGGAATCCTTCATCAGGCTGCCGGTGTGGATATTCAGTCATCTTCGCCTTTCCAGGGTTCGCCGGGCAGGAGAGCGACAAGGTTTTCGAGGACCGCGTCTATGCCGGCCTCGAAATCCCAGGTGAAGCCAGGCCGCAGGAGTGGCCCCACATCGTCGCGGAAGTCGGGTTGCTTTCGCTTCTGGGCCAGGTTCGCTTCAAACTGCGCGCGGGTGACACTGCGTTCGCCCTCGGTCATGTAGCGGTCAAAGCAGGCAAGGAGCGTCGGTGGATCAATGCGCCCCTGGTCCAGTGCGTGCGATACGTCGAAGAGGTCGCGCCCCTTCTTCCTCTGGTAGAGAGCCCGCAGCTTGGTGCAGAGCAGCTCGTCTATCGCATAGGTCGAGACGTTTGCCGCGCCGCTGAACCATGGGTTTTCGACCTCGAAGGGTACGCGCTTGACGCCGAGTTCGGTGAAGTGCTCCCTGGTGTTGATCTCGACCTTGAGCTTGAGCTTCAGCGGCGGAACGTCCTCGGACTCGAAGCGGTACACCAGGTTGACCCGCCCTTCCTTGAAAACACGACGCGGCTCCCCGAGCCATGGGTCCAGTACGGCGCGCGCCCGATCGAGGGTTTCGCCGATGGGCTCTACCCGGGCCTGGACCAGATCGATGTCCTCGGAGTACCTGGCCGGAGGAGTAAGGTAGATCTTGTACAGGGCGGTGCCACCGCGAAAGACCAGGCTGTTCGCCACCTCGGGAACTGAAAAAAGCTCGACGATGGCGCGGCTGATAACAAGATCTTGCTCGACCTGGGCGTCGAGCCGCCATGGTGCCTGCGCTCTCCAGGCTGTGATGTAATCTCTTGGGATCATTCGTCTGGTTCCACTTCTACGTTGACGATGAGCTTCCAGCGTGAATCCCGGCTTCCACCCGCGATATTCGCCGCGCGCCGCAGCGGCGTGTAGCTCCGAGCGCTTTTAGAAACTAACGGTCCAAGAGCTTGTGCAAGGTCTTCCTGGCCGACCAACTCCAGAATGTGGCCCAGGCGTTGCGACCAGCTCACGGGGCAGAGCTTCGCGGCCTCGAGCAGTTTGTCTGTGGCCATCTCCTCGGAGAGTTCGGACAAGACCGTGGCGACGTTGTTCAATCCGCCGGCGTGGCCCGGGTAGCCGACCAACTCAAGCGCTGTCATTTCCGGGGTCGAGTACCTCAGCACGCCGCGCGGTGTGTTGATCCTGGTGACCGGCATCTTATCCATGTCACCGCGAGCGATGAACTCGACACGGACCAGCCCGCACTCGATGGTCTGGCGATTCTTGCTCACCATAACCTGGGTTGCCTGGGGCCGTTGATGGGCCGCGCCATGTCGCTCGGCTGCGCTCAAAAGACAGACGTAGTAAGGTTCCTCCCAGATCTTCATGAGCTGATCGATGAAGTGCTCGGCTGGTAGACAACCGAGGCGTCTGTGCTCGGACGGAACAATGACATGGAAGCTGCGCACAGGCTCCGCAATCATCTCTTGATGCTTCAGTCGGCGCAGCTGGGCGCGCACCGCTGGAGGGGCGCCCTTGATCGCCTTGATCGCGTCGGCGGTGGTGAAGTGGTAGGATCCGCTCGCCGCCAAATCCCTGATGTACTCACTGGCCCTCATGCCGTTACAGTTCTCTGCGTAAAGAATGTCTTTCTTTATACACTCTGAGAATCGTCTCATTAACGTGTTACAATTCTCGCCAAAGATAAATCACAACGTTCTATTTGGCAAGTATTGTATTCAGCCCAGCACTCGAACCACTTGCAAAGGTGTCGGAGTCATTATGAGGAAGTCATTATGAGGAAGTCATTATGAGGAAGAACTCAATAAACCCGAATTATGGTAACAGCCCACCTCGCGGTGCGATCCCGATTCCTTGGAAGCGAGATCTTCCAAGCCCTCGGGCGCTCTCGCCGTGGCGCTAGGGTTGGCGGCTGAGTTAGGGCGTCCCTCGGGCAGATGGCGATGGGACGAGGGTGAGTTCCAAAACGTCGAACTCCTCCGAGGCGTCGTCTACCAAGCCGAGGAGCAAGACCACCGGCTCTTCCCCGTGTACGCGCCCTTGAAGCCTGATGGTGATCATCGCCGCGCCAATAGCCTCCAGGTCGCCGGCGGATATTGGCCCACTGGTGGGCAGTAGAGCGGCTGGGAGGATCTGCGCCTCTGCCCAATCGGCAACATAGGCCGTTTCGGCGTCCTGCTCGAGTTTGACGCTGACTCGCCTCGCGTCGGGGAAAGGGCCCGCCATCAGTGTTGCCTGCGAGAGTTCGACCAATCCTGCGGCGACGGCTGCCCCCCACGCTTGGAGCTGGAACCCTCGCCCAGCTCCTCCTTCGTTTTTCCACATCAACTCGACGGAGAACTCGTCATCGACCTCGATGCTATCGGGCCCCTCGTAAAAGGCTAGATCTGGTCCTACGGGGGCTGATCGTTGCTTACTCTTGTTCATCTTGGTGGGCCTGTGGCTGCGCGAATGCTCCCGTTCGGTGGTGGTACGGTGCCAGGCTGAGAGTCTTTCGAGTTCGCTTGCGGATAGGCATAGTTTGGGTATGGCGTCCGCACGGTCATTCCCTACTCCATTCATCCGAGTAACCCCCGGCGTAGTTACGAATAGCTGGCGTTCTCCCAAATGCTCGGACACCATCGGGTTAGTTCAACAACTCGAAAACCCAAGCGCGAAGGAGAACGCCTATGGACAGGTATATCGGTTTAGATGCCCACTCGGCAAGCTGTACAGCTGCGGTCATCGGACCCAGCGGGAGAAAGATCAAGTCTCAGGTTTTGGAGACCAACGGGAAGGTGTTGGTCGAATTTCTACGGTCCTTCGCCGGGACCAAGCGGCTGTGCCTCGAGGAGGGGACCCACGCCATGTGCCGGGCTTTCGTTCACCCGCCGTAGCTTGTCCTCTCGATCGCGAAGGAGGGCAATCGTCTCTCGTCG
>JAUXHN010000192.1 GCA_030621515.1 Deltaproteobacteria bacterium
TCCACCCCCACCGGGGGTCCCTCTTCGATCTTGAAGACGACCTCCTGCTCCGTTGTCTTGTGGCCGCAAAGGGTGGATATAGAGACGACAACCGGAGGCCTTCCTTCATCCATGCAGATGCGGGCCGATTCGATCCGCGCGTGGTAGAGGCCTGCGGACCGATAGATCGATTTCAGTCGGCCCCGCGCGATCTCCAGCGACCCCGGTGTTGAGTGGATAGCCCCGCGTTTTTCCAGCGTCTCGAGGAGGTGCCGTTTGGCCAGCCGGCGGTTGCCGATGAAGCTGAGCTTTGTGCGTATGCCCACGTCCACCGGGATGGTCAGGGTAAACGAATACTGCCCCCTGGGTTTCTCGGAGAACTTGCCCACCACGGAATCCAGGTACCCTCTCTTTGCGAGCGCGCCCTGGAGCTTCTCCATGGCCTCTTCGATCCTCGCGTGATCCCTGACCATCCTGTTTTTGAGACCCATCTCCCGGATGAGTTTTTCGTGTACGATGTCCTTCGGCAGCCCGGTTATCCTGATGTTCCTGTACTTCTGCGGCCGCCCCTCCACCACGTCGATCACCAGCGCCACCTTGCCCGGCCTGTCCGTGGTTTCCATTCGAAGCGTCGCGGTTGCCTCGTGGTATCCCCGCTGCCTGTACACCATGTTCAGCTTGTCCCTCAGAGCGACGAGGGCCTGCGCGGTCGGCGAAATGGTGCCGTCCGGAACGTGATCGATGGCGCGCTCGATGTCGTCCGCGCTCATGGCCTTGTTGCCGTTGATCTCGACCTTCGATACTCGCAACATCAGCTCCACACGAATTACCAGCTCCACACCGCCGCCGCCCTTGTTGCGGGCGAAAATATCTATTTTGCGGTAGTTGCCGGTCTCCCACAATCGCTTGATTGCCTTGCGGGCCACCGAACGATCTAGCGGAATTCCCAGAGTGATCGCCGCTTCCTCGATCGGGTGGAATCCGGCGGGGGGATTTTCCACCGTTACCTCCACAACCGATAGTCCCTCCAGCCCATTGAGATCCACGCTTGAAGAGGCGGTAACCGGATGATCGGGCTCATCCGGTAGCGGCACGTCCATCAGCATGTCCAGGCTCGACAGATCCATCACGTCGCCGGATCCACTTGCGGGATCGGGCACATCCTGGCCGAGCGCGCTCGACGCCGCAAAGAAGACCAGGAGAGATGGAAGGACTCGACCCATGCGTCAAAACTCCAATCTGAATTTGAGATCCAATCCCAGATTACCCGCCTCGCTCTCGTTGTCATAATTGGCCGAAAGCGAGAAGTTATCGTTGATTTTGTATTCCAAGTTGGCTTCGATATCACGATCCTGGCCGAGGCTCGAGGATACGGAGATCCATACATCCTTGGTGATCCTCTTGCCCACGGAAACCCGAGTGGTGTCGGTGCCGGCTTTCTCCGAGTACTCGGTGAAGATGCGGAGCTCCAGGGGAATGAGATCTCCGCCGACGTTTCCCAGAATAGGCGCACCGATGCCCGCAATCCCGTGAGAACCGAACTGGGCGTGCTCGGTCTTCGTCATCCCGGTGAACAGGAGGAACACCAGATCCTCCTCGGACAGGGCCGGCTGCGAGGTGAGCTTGATCTCGTATTCTTCCGGGGTGCCCTGGGCGGTCATGGTAACGGTCCAGTCGCGCAACTGGCCGTCGGCGGTGACCCTGAAATGCGGGTTCTCGGGGCGCAACGGATCCTTGAACGACACGGCGGCGTACCTGATGTCGAAGGTCTTGCCTGCAAAACGTACCTGGCCCCCTTTTCGCGCGAAGATACGACCGAGGAACCCGTACATCTGGTTGGTTCCCACCAGGCGCAGCGGCTCCTCCGTATCGTCGATGCGGATGTTTGCGTCCACCAGATTGTTGCGGATCACCAGGTTCCGGTCACCGTGCAGGAAAATATCGAACGCGAACTTATCCTTTTCCTCGTCCAGTATCCTCGGCTTCCTGGTGTGGAGCTTGGTCCCGGTCAGTCGATCGATCGAGAGATCCGACATCTGGATCATCTTGAGATCCTGCGTGTACCTCAGGCCGGTGAGCTTGATGTCGCCTGTCACAGTCGGCAGCTTCCTCTTCTTTCCCGGCCGCAGAACGAGGCCGTTTGAGACGGTGGAAACCTTGAGTGACAGGTCCTCGCTCAGCGCGAGTTCGAGCCCATCGAGCTTCATGTCGAACCGATAGTCGTCCACGTCGAGCCCGGCCAGGGTCATTCGCCCTTCCATGTTCATCGTTCCACCCGCGGAGGTTGCGCTGAAATCCTGGAGACGAATCTGTTTCGCACCGAGTACTATACGCCCGGTCACCTTGTCTATGGTGTTGGGGAAACCGCTGATCGTGAACGATCCGTCTTCCACATCGGCCTGTCCTCTGAAGAAAGGATCGTCCCACGCTCCCTTTATGCGGGCTTTGAACCGGACATGCCCGCTGCTTTTTCTGACAGGCCCCACCAGTTTGCTGACCAGGCCCAGATCGGCGATGCCGACTATCGCAATGTTTGAGATGCGTTCGAGACCGGCCGCTCCCGAGATATCGAACGCAACGCGAGATCCCCTGAACCGTACGGGTGAGCTCAACTTGAACTTGTCGCGTTTTGCGACGATCTCCACGGGACGCTCGTTCTTGAACTCGAAATCGTCGATGACGAAGCGTACGGAATGGAGCTCCGCGTAGCCGGTCAGCTTCGGTTTTGACCCCAACGTCCCTTTCAGGGCCGCCTCGCCGGTCACATGGAGTTCGGCATTCTTGCCCCTGGTGTCGATACCCAGCACCGAAACGAGGTCGACGTCGTAGGCGAACGCCTCCACTTCGAAGCGCTCGGTTTCGATATCGATCCTGCCGTGCTCCAGGGTCAGCAACCTGCCCGCGACGGAACCGCGGCCGAGCACAATCTTGTCGTCAAGCTCCAGTTCCAGGTGACTCGCGCCGTACGTCCTCCCGTTGTAAACCAACTCGGACAGGCGTACGTCGGCCCGTCCGGTAGGATGCTTCATGGTGCCGTCTATGACAGCGAACACCTGGCCTGTTCCGGACAGGCCCAGATCTTTTATGAGCGGATAGTCTATGGTGGACAGATCCACGTTTTGCGCCACGCCAAGGAAATTCAGCGACCCGTCGCGCATCACCGCGCCGGTTATGGAAATGGTGCCCTTGCCCTTGTCCAGGTCCAGGTGATTGACGATGAGCTGGCCGTTCTCCCAGAGGAAGTCGAACGAGTTCGAGCCGAATCGCTCGCCCAGTATCGTCAATTCGTCGTGATCGAGGGCGCCCTCGATCCTGAAGTTGTCCGGGCGCATGGAGTAATCGATGGCCACTTTTCCGTAAAGGTATCCCGACGGCGATCCATAGGGGGACATGTTGATGTGAAACGATCTCGCCATATCCCGGATGGCGACTCCGCGCGCTTCTACCTTGGCCTCGACGCGAACACCTTCTCGCCCTCCAATGTCAATACTGACCTCATCGGAGACATAGAGGCTGTTTCCACTCCTCACTGTCAGATCGCTAAAAACGAGTTGTTGACCCTTGAAGAGCACGGAAGATCTCACGTGATCGAAATCGAACCCGGAGAAACTCATGTTCGCGAACGACACCTTTCCGGTTATTTTCGGGTCGCCGTACACTCGATCAGTTATCCGACAATGGACCGTACCCTTTCCCGAAACGTCGAAATCGACGATCCTCTTCACATCGTCGAGGTCGAAACGTTTCGAGTCTGCGGTCAGCTCCCAGCCGCTCTCCCCATCGAGATTGAATTTGAGGTCCACCGCTACGTGAGTGTTTCCTGTGTGAACCTGCAGGTTCTTTGCGATCAACAACTTGTCGTTGATCTTCACCTTGCCGGTGACCGATCCACGCGGGATATGCAGGAGCACGTCCTTGTTTTGTTTTCGGAAGGAGTCCGAGAAGACCGTGTGGCCCGTCACGTCCAGCCTTTTCACGTTGGCATCGAGCTTGAGAGGATTGAGCTGCCCCGTCACGTGTACCGTTCCGGTCATCTTCTGCGTCACATATGCGCCGTCGAAGGTAGCGTTCTCCATCAGGCGCGCCAGTTCGATTCCCTGGAGTCCCACCTGGATATCTGTTGACAGCTTTTCGTCGAAGGCGATGTTGCCGTCCAGGACGAACTTTCCCTGGGCCGTGTGCAGGTCCACCTGCGAGAACGCAACTCCCTGCGGACCCGCAGATACGAGACCCTCCAGATCGCCTATGACAAAATCGTCCACTTCGCCGCCCTTCAGGTGAACCCGTCCACGCGCGGAGATCTCCGGTTTGCCATCGCCTTTTTTCCTCACCGACGCCTGACCGAGGAACCCGGCGGTTCCCTTCATCGAAGGCAGATCCACGGGCAACCTGTCGAAAATTCCCAGGGGAACTTCGAAGGATAGATCCGCCACCGACGGCCCCTGAGGCCACAGTGGTACCGGAATGTGCGCGTCCCGAACGCTCAATGTTGCATCGGCGATTTTCACCGAGGCATGGCGGATGTCGATGGCGTCGGATGAAATGGCGGCGCGGATCTTCAGGTCCTCCATGTGTTCATCCACGGATTCGTCGCCCCTGTCCCATGTCCCGTGGGCTCTCTTTATCAGGCCCCGCGCCTCGATGCCGGTTTCGTCGCTGGTGATGTCCAGCCCCAGACCGTTGACCTCCAATCGCGCGCGCCCGACTCTTTGTAAATCGTCGACGCTCAGGCTGAACGTGCCGTCGCTGACCGCCAGTACCTCGAAGCGCGGCAGTACCTTGAGATCGAATCCCTTGCCGCTACCCATGTCCTTGTCGTCGCCGATGAGCTTCTCGATCTTGTCGATGGTGGCCGCGTCGAGGGATACGCGACAGTTCGGAGAGCCCAGGTAAATTTCTTCTATTGTCAGCTTGCCCGCGAACAGGTTGAGGACATCGGGGGCGAGTTCCGCCTCCTCGATGGTGCAATGGACATGGCCCCTGGTGTCGGACGCTACCAGGTCCCGCAGGACGAGCCGGGGAGGAAAGAACTCCAGGTCGATGTTGCTGAACTCGGCCACGAGCCCGAATTCCCTGCTCACATAATCGCGAACCTTATCCGAGATTGTTTTGGAACCGTGGGACGACGTAATCCATATCAGAAGACCGGCAGTCAACAGACCGATGGCTATCACGAAAACGAAAAGGATTTTGCCCACACGTTTAAACACGCGCGACCTCCTTCTCACTTGGACGAGACTTCGGTCTGTTAATGAACGTATTCATCTCGTCTATTATAGACGAATAGGCTTAACTATCTGAAATTCTTGGCTAATTCGCGATTCCATCGCAACAAGATAGAGTCTTCTATGTGCTTGAAATCACTGGCAAATGTGGGATTTTAACCTACATGTAGGGCAGTGTGTCCAGGGTGTCGATTTCCCCGAACCACGTGACAAGGACATCTTCCGCGAGCTTGTTCTTCGGCGAGAACCCCGTGATCGTCTCCTGGGTTTCGTCGTATGGATCCGAGTAATACTTCCAGATGAACATGCCCTCGAACCAGGGTTCGTCGACGATCTCCTCGAAGATCGCCTGGTATGCGTCGGCCTGGTATTCCTCATCGTAGACGAGGCTCGAACAATTCTCCGGCCACTCCCATGGCGCGAGGGCCGAGTCGCTTGCGCTCTTGACTCCTACCTCGGTGAACAACACGGGCCTTCCCCAGAAGTAAAAGAG
This sequence comes from Deltaproteobacteria bacterium, assembly GCA_030621515.1. Lineage (GTDB taxonomy): Bacteria > Myxococcota_A > Polyangia > JAAYKL01 > JAAYKL01 > JAUVAN01. The sequence continues at coordinate 5,698 of JAUXHN010000192.1, forward strand.
GGCTTCCAGATCCAGCGCCACCTGTCGAGCCCTTTGCCGCATCACCGTGTATCCGTCCCCGGGATTTATCGCCAGCGGCCAGAAAGCATTGACGCCGATCATGTCCAGGGCATCCCAGAAAGGAACCTGGTCGACCTCATCCCAGTTCGCTGAATACGTGAGGGGCCCCCGGTACACTTGTCGCACCTTTTCTATGAGAACGCGCCACTTGTGGGGCCGAAAGTTGGTAGAGCTCTTGAACTCCACGCCGATGGAAAACAGATCGGCTCCGACCTCTTCGCCGAGCGTCGCGAAGCGCATTATGAAACTCGTGTATGACTCGAACCACGCGTTCCATGCCCGGTCGTCTCCGGGATCGATCTCCCCGCGCCACTGGCCGGACATGACATAGATGTGAGGAATGATCGCCACCTTCAGCCCCTCCAATCGAGCCTGGGCGACGGCGCTTCTTATCATCTCCTCGTTCTTTTCCACCGGGATCTCGAAGTCATGGAGGATGTCGGTGGATTCGAGGTCATCCATCCGACCGAACGGAGTTATGGAGATCCAGGTTGCGCCTATCTCGGTGATCTGGGCCACTGCGATTGCACAGGAGGCGCTGCCGTACCCCACGTCACCGAGGCGCCCATCCTCGATCGGAGCGAGGGTGATCCCGTTGATGCGATGGCTGCCTGGCCGGTCCGGCGGCACCGGCGCGATGGCATCCAGGGATTCGAAGCCCCACGAGACATACGCGATGGACATTAGCAGCAAGACCAGGATTGGCCCCACCCTCAACTATCGGCCTCCCCGTTACCGGCGACATTTGCAACCAGCATGTGCTCGCTGTCGTTTGAGGCGAGCTCCCGCGCCCGGGCGAGATAGCGATCGGCAAGCTGGGGGTTGTTGCTCAGCGAGTTCAGGAGCCTGGCCGACTCCAGGTTGTACGTGAAGTGATTCACGGTGTCGTGACCCACCGCGAGGTGGCGAAAGATATCGGCGGCCTTCTCGATCTCATTTTTCTCCTCATACAAACGCGCCAGGGCCACCGACGCCTCCGGGTCGAGCTGATCGTGGTTGCCCTGGGACGCCTGGTGTTCCACCACCGCAAACAGGTTTTGCTCCGCCTCGTCCTTCCGATCCATGGCCAGGTAGGTAAAGCCGATCTCCCTGATCACTCGAAAATCCGGATGCATCTGTCCCATGAGTTCCACTGCTTTTTCGAGCGCTGCGAGTGAACGTTCCATCTCTCCCCGGTTCCTCAGGAACACCCCCAGGTTGAGGTAGGGAGCGTGATGGCCGGGGATCTCCTTCGTGGCCGCGACGAGTACCTCATCCGCTTCCTCCACGCGGTTGAGATCGAGCAACAAACTGCCCTTCACCGTCACCGCGGCCATCCGCATCTCGACGGCTTCCTCATCGTCCTGCGTTATGGTCAGAAACTGGTCGATCATCTCCATGGATTCTTCTGACATTCCAGCTTGCGCTAGTTCCTTGCCCAGCTCGAAATAGGCGTACCTGGGCTCTACGTCCGGTTCCTCGAGACCCAGAACTTCCTTCATGATCTCTGCTGCGCGCGCGTGTTTTCCGTCGTGTCCAAGTAAAATGGCCTCCCGGAAGGAATCGGGCAGGGATGCGTACTCGTTCGCCTGAGCCTCGGTCCAGGTTCCGGCAATGACCGCCAGCAGATCCTCCTCGGTCATATCCTCGCCCTCGGAAGCCAGGCGTCTCGCCTCGTCCGCATCGTAACGACCTCCGTGCTCGCTCGCTTCCTTTCGGATCGATTCGTCATCGCAGATCGCGGGAATATCGGCGAGGATCTCCCGGGCCTCCTCTATGAACCCTTGCGCCGCGAGTTCATCCGCCTCTTCGATTCTCATGCGAGCGAGCTCCAGCCGGCACGTCTTCAACTTTTCGCGAACCTCCTCCACGTCTTTTTGGCGAGCGTCCCGGGCCTTGCCGAGCGCCCGCTCGTAAGCCAACCGTGCTTCTCCCCAGGCTTTCTGGGAGAAAAGATCGTCCCCGTCCATGGCGTTGCTCTCGAAAGTTCCACCGAATAGATTGCTCAAAAAGGACATCATGGCCTCGCGAAAGAAAGTTCAGAACGTTGTATCCGAATGAAAAGCTACTTCAATGCTTTTTTCATTACCCTGTCGACCAGGGAAGTCGGAAGAAATTCCAGGATTCTTCTGGAACCGTTGTTCTTGATTCGATATCGAGCTGCGGGGTTTCGTTTGTGCAGGGCCTTGTGAACAGCTTTTGCAACGATCCGCGGATCGGCGCTCCTGTCCATTTCCTTTTCACTTACTTCCACCACGGTTTTCAGCTGTTTGCTAAATTGCGATTCATCCGATTTGACAGCTTGCGCATAAGAGGAATGAACTGACTCAAGGAGGGAGGTATTTACCGCGCCAATCTGCAGGTGGACTACCTTGACGTCATGGAACATTGCTTCTCTTCTCAGCGAATCTGAAAAAGCCTCCAGCGCAAATTTTGTCATGGAATACGGGCCGTTCAATGGGAAAGCAAATCTCCCGGATTCAGAGCCGATGTTGACGATGCGGCCCTTGTTGGCGCGAAGCAGAGGGTAGAAAGCGCGGGTGACCTTGAAAACCCCCATCACATTCACGGCCATTATTTTTTCCATGTCATCAACCGCAAGCTCGACCAAAGGTCCTCCGACGAATATCCCCGCATTGTTGACCACTCCGTCAATGCCGGAAAACTTCTTTGCCACCCTGGAAAACACCTCGCCGATGCTCTCCATATCTGTAACGTCCATGTGGAATTTGGTGATCGACTCGCTGTCGCGCAACTTCGCAAGCGCATCACTATCAATATCAACCGCGATCACATGATCGCCCTTTTCCACAAGGTATTCGGTGATTGCCAGGCCTATGCCGCGGGCGGCGCCGGTAACCAGTACTGTTTTGTTCTGAATAGTCATAATCGTTGCGCAACCCGTTCATTATCACGAAAAACGGATCAACACGCAGGCTTTCCCCGCCGGTTTTTTTTGGCGTAGTTCCTCCCGATGCGGTACCTCTTTACATCATGGGAAGAATATCCATAGAACCACCCGCGACGGTACACTTGATAGGCATCTGCGGAACGGGGATGGGAGCGCTGGCGGGATTGCTGGTTGCTCGCGGTTTTACGGTCACCGGCTCGGACGCGCACGCCTACCCCC
>JAUXHN010000253.1 GCA_030621515.1 Deltaproteobacteria bacterium
TGACGACATCGCAGCGACCGAATTGCCGATGGTTCACGATGTCTCCGCGTGCGGGCATCACCGGCTCCACGTCGTCCCAGTTCGCGGCAGCGCCTTCGCGCTCCAGGCGCCGGGACTCGGCCAGTGCCGCAGACCACTTCGCGGCGGCGTCTTTCACCGTTGCACTGGCAGCGGGAGGGGGCACGTCCTGTTCGGGGTCAGCCTCCTTCGCTACATCCTCTTTCACAACAGTCGCACCCTCCGCGAGAACCAGGGGAATGAAGGTCAACTCCGCGAAATCGACCCCGGCCTGCTCCAGACCACCGCCGAACACGCGGATCCCGCTGTCCGTGACATGGGAGATCGTGCACACGTACTCGGACATGATCACGCTGCCGACCCGCCTGACCCGCCCCTTGAGATCCAGCAGATCGAAAGGCCCTTGCATCCTGGCCGGCGGACCCTGTGAATCGTCCTTCAACTCCACCCAGTCCAGGCGACCGAAACCGACCACATCGCAGAACTCCAGTCCAAGATCTTCGACCGCGCGATCCGCCGCTTTCGGCAGGCTCTCACCCGACTCTATTCTGATGGCCCTCATAGCGGTGGAGGAAGGATCCGTCATGAGCGGCTTTTTAGCCGCAAACACAGGGATTGGCAACAGCCAGAATCCTCACTTGTTGTATCGTTTGTACAGGCTCTTGTAATCCACGTCGGAGGCGGGATTGATGGAGGTGATTGTGAGGGTCTTGCAGAGATCCTTGCCGTCGGCCCTCTTGCACAGGCCCACCAGGGCGCTCTTCAACTTTGCGGCGTGGGACTTCCCTTCGCCCATGACCACAACCGCAGGAGCGGGCACCGGCACGGATGTGTAGATGACCTGCAGATCGCCCGCGAAATCAAGTTCGCTCATGTGATCGACCACCGACTGGTCCACGATGGCGGCGGCGACCTTCCCGCGCACCACGTCACGGAGGGACTTCAATGGGCGCTTCTGGGATTTCAGGGTGAGGTCTCCAACGGCCAGCTTCCTGTCGAGAAGCACGTTGTGAACATATTTTTCATCGTGAACCACCGCCCCCGAAACGGTCTTCCCTGCAAGATCTGCAAGGCTCGACGGACCTCCCTTCGCGGTGATCACGGAGTAAGTCTCCTGGCCGCGACCGTTTATCTCGACCTTTGCGATTACCTTCATTCCCATGGCCTTGTGATTACCCGCCAGAATGGACGGGCCCACGAGCGCAAGATCGGGTTTGCTGCTGACGAGCATTTTTACGGATTTGTCGCCGTCCGGCAGGTAGGTGCCTGTCATGGTTCCCTGCGCGAGGCCGAGCTTGCCCTCCAGATGACGCAGCATCTTGTCTATGTACGGCTGGGCCTGGGAGGAGGTCCCGGGAAACCCGGGAAGGCAGAACAGCATATCCTTTACGCCCGCTGACACCGAGGCGGCCAACCCCAAAATCATTGCTATCGCCAACACGATTCTCGGCGCATTTTTTTTCAAACGTTCCTCCGATCCATCAATCACCACGCATCAACGCCCGCTTTGTGAACGCGCTATCCGGAATACCCTTGTTCACCTCGCAGCCGAGGAAACGCATGATCGTCTTGGAACCCGTGCGGTTGTCGATGTAAGTAAAGATCGTGGGTATGTAAATCACACCGAACGATTTCCATTTAGTGCGTATCTGGGTCTTCACGAGCTTGCCCTCGCTGTTGTAGCTCTCCACCCTTTCCACGCCCTCGTGCTCCTTGGAAACGGTAACGATTTGCCTGGAATAACTGGTCTCGTTTCCGGCCTTGGGCTTGAGCTCGAGCACCCATACCTTGTCGTCTTGACTGACTATCTTGGCGTGCCACCCATCGGAAAGAACGCTCGACGCCATCTCGTCCGGAGAGATGTCCGTACCCATGAAGCCCTGGTGCCGCACGTGAGCCGCCACTCTGCGCACCCTTTTATAGCTGGGCAGATACACGTACATGAAGCCGTCTGCGGTCGTGAGGAGCGACATGCCGCGAACGTCACCCGGCGCCGTGAACTTGACCACCTTCATGGTGAGACCCTTGAGCTTCACAGTGAACTTGAGTGTCTTTATGGTCTTTCCATCTCGAACGACCTCGAGTTCCGCCTTGTAGGTTTGATCTTTGACATCGGTCAGGTTGCTGTCCGCCTTGGCCATCACATCTTCCACCTCGCCCGCGGCAACGTTTCCCGCCCATATCAACGTGACAATCAATCCGATGACAAAATGTTTGTTTTTCAACATCAACTCCTTTGCCTCCTCAAGTGTTCCCGACTCCATCCCGGGCAACAATTCCTCCACATCAACCTCGCGTCAAGAGATCGTCCGAGAATTTTCTTCTTCGAGTATTCGACTACATCTCACGCCAACGTATTCAGCACGAACTCGCGCGCCATGAATTGTCTTTTAAATATGACTACTTGACCACTTGACAGCTTTCTCATGGTTACCTAGCTTAATGTCGTGTCAAAAACGAGACGCCCATCCCATACCCGCGGCGATCTGATCCAGCCCATGTTCATTGACCGCTGGCCCAGGGGTATCACCTTCGACCGGGGTTTCCGCCTGATGGGCACACCCCTGGGTTTCGTGGGCTCCACCAACCCGGGTCTCCTTTTTCTCTCGAGCATCGACGACCCCATCCCGGCCAGGGAATGTCGGGTGCTGTCCACGCCGTTTACCGCCGCCGCAATCGCGACACAATCGCGAGGCCTCGATTCCCTGACTCTGGAATACGAGCGCAAGGTGCGCCTAGGCCGAATGGACATCCGACTGCTGTCCTCCGGCCTCGGACCGGGCGCGGCCCAGCTGGAGATCGGCTTCGGCAACCGCCGCATCCTGTACTGCTCCGGCGTTCGTCTGTCACCACCGCTCCACTCCCCCGTGGCCGAGGTTCCCGGTTGCGATCTTCTCATACTCGACACTGCACCCGCCGAACCCAAACCTCCCTCCGCGCGCACCTCCTCCAGGCGCCTGGCCGAATGGACAAAGGAGCAACTGGGAGGCGGGCGGATCCCGACGGTGGTGTGCACCAACAACACAGCGGCCCTCGACGCGGCCTGGATCCTCTCCAGACTTGAATGCGCGATCCACGTGAGTCGCCCGCTGTTCGAGATGCTTCGACGGGTGGAATCCATGGGGTTCGCCGTTCCGCGCATGGTCCGGCTCAACCAGACATGGCCCACCGAAGGCGCGGTGCTGCACCTCGATCATCTCTGGCCGAAAAGCTCATTCTTCAATCAACCCGGCGACTCGACGGCGCACGTCGGCCCCGGACGCACGGCGCCCCGCTGGGCCTCCATATCTTTTCGCCTCGGAGAGAAGGAGGATCGGCCCGGATTGGTCTCTTACGTCAAGCAGACCGGAGCATCACAGGTAGCCCTCGGCCCCTGTTGCGACGCGACCACAGCCTCCATGATCGATAAAGCCGGAGTCCGCGTACATCATGTCAAGAGCCCCACCCAGATGCCCTTGCCCCTGGATTGATCCGGAGGCGTTGACATCTTCGATACGCAAATCTATATCTGCCCAACGCAAACGATAACAAAGCTTCATGAAAGGTGAGAAAATGATCGACGCGGTAAAGGAAAAGCTCCTGGCAAAGGGAATGGAGCTGATGCAGTCTCCGACGGTTGCCAGGATGATGGAGAGTGAGAAGGCGGGGATCATCCTGGAGAAGGCAATGTCACTTCCCATAAAGTTCTCCGACGGATGGAGGACACACAAGGAAAAACTCACGACGTTGCTGGAGCTGGCCACACAATCGGACGTCGACGACCTGAAGCGCGCCGTGGGGAGAATGGAAGATCTTCTGCGCGCCATCAAGAAGGAATCCGGAAACCTCATCAAGGAAACCGACGCCGGCGACGACGACAAGGGGTCCGTCGTCAAGTAGCGTGTCCGTCGATCCAGACATTTTCCGCGACAACCTCGATTTCTCGACATCCGACGGCTGCAACCTGTGCCCTGAACACTGCGGTGCGATACGCGCGGATGGAGAGATCGGCCGATGCGGCGCCGGATCCTCGATCATGCTGGCGGCCGCAACTATCCACCGGGGGGAGGAACCGCCCATCAGCGGTCACAATGGATCCGCTGCTTTTTTCTTTTCCGGTTGCCCGCTGGCGTGCTCGTATTGTCAGAACTTTCCCATAAGCCGGCTCGCCGTCGGCACCCCGACGACCGTCGACAGGATATCCCGACGCATGCTCCAACTCGAGAAGCGAGGCGCCCACAACGTGAACTGCGTAACGGGCACACAATACGCTCCGCAGATCGTCGATGCCGTACGCGCAGCGAGGGCGCAGGGAATGAAGATTCCGGTGGTCTGGAACACCTCCGGCTACGAAACGGCGCAGACCATAGAGCTGCTGCGAGGAACGGTCGATATCTATCTCACCGACATCAAGTACGCGCACGACCGGGTAGCCCTGGAGATCTCCGGAGCAGCGGACTACTGGAGAATCGCCACCGGGGCCGCGATGAAGATGCTGGATCAGGTGGGTCCGCTCGCGACAGACGAGCGCGGCATATCCACACGGGGTGTGCTGATCCGCCACCTGGTCCTTCCCGGAAGACTCGCCGGCACCCGGCGCGTGATGGAGTTCATTGCAAACGAACTTGGCCGGAACGTCCCGGTCAGCCTCATGTGCCAGTACTTTCCGGCCCACACGGCGCTTGATCACGATCTGCTCTCCCGAGGGATCACCTCCCTCGAATGGGAGGAGGCCATCGAGTGCGTTCACGCAGCGCGGCTCGATATTGGATGGATCCAGAACCCGGAATTTATCGGCCACTCTTGAGCCACAGCGCCCACAAGTCTATACTGCGATTCGAACACACCCACACTGCGAGGAGAATTTCATGAACCAGGTTTATTTCATGTTCGTGGTTTTCGCGGCTGTCATCGCGTTGGCGATACCGGCTTCGGCCCAGGATGATGGGCAAATGGGCTTTGGAGATATGGAAGAACCGGACCCTGGCGAAGAGTCCGCGCAGGATAACGAGGAAGGTAACGAGGAGGACGCTTTCCTCGCGGGTGAGCAAACCGAGGAAGAGGAGGCTCTGGCAGCGCCGACGGAAGAGAAGGGCACCGGCCTGCACGAGGATCCGGAAACAAAGTATTTCTCGGTGGGCCTGCGCTTGAGGTGGGTCATGATACCGCAATGGTTTCTGGGTATGTTCGGTGTAGACATAAAGACCGATGACGGCAGGCACCTCCTGATCAACAACGTGGGTGTCGGCCCGGAGTTCACATATCGCAAGGACGGTTTCGATATCACCGCCGCGATCTGGTACATGGGGCTCGGCTGGAAAGACACCGTGGCCTTCAAGGGGAGCGACGAGAGTGGCGGCAGCTGGGAGGTGGTCAACAACGACCTCAAGTCGCTGCTGATCACCGTGGACTTCATCTGGAGCACCTCGCTCACCGACTGGTTCGCCATCACCTACGGAGCCG
>JAUXHN010000178.1 GCA_030621515.1 Deltaproteobacteria bacterium
TCCTGAATCTCATCGGAGGCGAACAGGGCCGGGCCGTCCTCCATGGAGCAGTCGCCCTCGTCGCTGACTACCAGGATGACCAGGAGGGCTTCTTCTCGAACGAATGCCTCCTGGTCGGATCGGAGCAACGCCGCCGCAGCGGCCTGAAGCTGCTGCTCGAAGCCGCAGCCGGTGGTCCTCTGATCCGCCAGGCACGCCCCCTCGAACGCCATGACAGCGTTGGGGGATGCCGCCGTAGTCTCGGACCAGGTGGAGTCCATGTACGGACAAGTCTGATTGGCGCCGTCTCCGCCGGGGGCCTGGCAGGCGCCGATCTCATCTGAACCGGTCACGCTGCAGGTCCAGCCGGTGGGGCACTGGGCGCCGGAGCCGTCGCACGGGATCACGCCGTGTTCAATATTGATAGTTGAGCCAGGGGCATATGTCTGAAACAGACCGTTGTCGCCCGACGCGGAGCACGGGTTTGTTCCCGGCCATCCGTCGCCCTCCTCGTAGGGATATCCGCCCCAGGATAGCCCCATGTCCGAGGTGGTGACGGCTATGCGAATATCGTCCGCGCCGGGGTACGGCCAGCCCGGGAGCGGATAGATCAGCGAATTGACCAGGGGGAAGAATGCCGTAGCCAGGATCTCCTGCTCCTCCGCCATGGAAATGGAGTTGTCCACGACAACCAGCATATCCACACCTTCCAGACCGCCGAAGGGACCCGTATCGCTATCGCTGTCCGAATCACTGTCCGAATCGCTGTCCGAATCACCGTCCGAATCACTGTCTGCGCCACCGTCTGCCAGGGCTTCCACGTGCTTACAGGATCCGATCGCGATTGCGCACATGATCGCAACGCTCACAAGTAAAACGCTGGCTTCCATCATCCTCTTTCTCATCACCCCTCCGTTTCATCCGTCAAGATCCCGAGCACACCCATCAATATTACTATGTTACTATCTTTCCGCCTTGTGTGTTTGAGATACTTAACCCCACGATAAACTTTAAATTGAGCCCGGTTACTCCATCCATCCCACCGTTTGTGTTAATATTGTAGTTGAACCCAAATTGATTTCTTCATCTGAAGGAAAAGGAACTGTTGTGCGTGCGATTTTTCTCTGGCTGCTGGTATTGGCGCTTTCATGTCTCGTCGGATGCGCAAAGATTGAAACCAGCGACAACCCGGCCGATTCCGGCACGAACTCGGATGCCGGCGAAGATGCGGGCCCTGACACCGGCACGGACACGGATACGGACACGGATACGGATACAGATACGGACACAGACATGGATACAGATACGGATACAGACACGGACACAGACACGGATACAGACACGGATACAGACACGGATACAGACACGGATCCGAGCATCTGCGGGGACGGCGCGATCACGGGAACCGAGGATTGCGACGACTTGGGCGAGTCCGCCACCTGTGACGACGACTGCACTTTCGTCTCTTGCGGAGACGGAAACACCAACACCACCTCGGGAGAGGAATGCGACGACTCCGGCCAGTCTCCCACCTGCGACGACGACTGTACTTTCGTCTCTTGCGGGGACGGAAACATCAACACCTCCGCAGGAGAGGATTGCGACGATTTCGGCGAGTCCGCCACCTGCGACGACGACTGCACTGTGGCCGTGTGCGGCGACTGGACCGTCAACACGACCGCGGGAGAACAATGCGACGACGGCCCGCCGGCAAGCGGTGACGGATGCGATGTCAACTGCCAGCTGGAGTGCACGGCCGCCTCGATAACAACGACCTATGCCGGGTTGAATATCTTTCACGGCAACATGTTCGACATCACCGCGATAAACGATATCATCGTCCACACCTTCGACGTCAACGTGGCGCCGGGAAACCACGTGATCGAGATACATTACCGCGCTGGATCATATGTGGGTTACAACACCTCCTCGACGGGCTGGACCCTGGGCGGTTCCGCACCGATAGTCAGTTCGGGTACGGGGTCGGGCACACCGGTGCCGGTGGATATCAACCTGATCATGACGGCGGGCCAGACATATGGTTTCTATGTCACAACTCAGGGCACATCCATGAACTACACCACCGGCGACCTTATCGTGGCAAACAGCGATCTATCGTTCAATTTCGGCCACGGCGGCGCCTACCCGTTCAACCTGACGAGCACCGTCAGATCATGGAACGGCACCGTTCATTACGGGGCGTGCAATTAAATCAGGATAGAACCGAAGAAAACACCAGGGCCAGCAGGCCGCCCTCGGAACCGTAGCTCCCGACCGTCCCGCAGTTGCAGGAATCCGAGTCTGAGCCGGCGCCTCCATCGGCGCCCGCATCGTCGCCCGCGCTGTATCCGGTGACTGTCATGTTTATGGATAGCGCCCTGGCAAACCCCGGCTTTCCGAGAACCACCAGATCGACCTCTATGGGTGATCCGTCGGCGGGGTCCCATCCGGCCTTGTCGAAGGTGAACGTGACCTGAACCTCCGTATCGTCCAGGAGGGTTCCCTGCGCGGGATCTGCGCTCAGCCATCCGATACTCTCCGGGATGGAGATACTGAACGGAACCTCCCCTGAACCCGCAGAATGCTGGACGGTCACGGTCCTGGTTATGGGAGCAGCCACTGTCCAGTCCAGGGTCGTAACGATCTGATCGGGCTGGATCTCGAACGATCCGGGTACGTCCGCCGGATCGACGGTGATCCAGGCCGTCATGACCGCCCCGATTCCGGCCTCGCCCCGCTTGATCTCGAAGAAGCCGTCGTTTCCCCACAGCGGCCCCCAGCTGTTCTTGACGTACCAGCTGTCGTTGGCGTCGTTCCAGCCGACGATGGCGATTGAGTGTCCTCCCAGCTCCATCGAGCTTGTGACCTCGTAAATACCACCCGAGTACGCCATGAGGTCCTGGTATACCGTCATGGAGGTTCCAACCGGGCCGTAGCTCAGCGCGTTCTTCATTTGCAGCACAGTCGGTGTGTCCTGTAGATTTCCACCCGCCACCCAGTCCCACTCGGATGCCTTGAGGCTTCGCTCCTCCACGTCCTCGCAGCCATCGTCGTGGCAGTCGCCGTCGGACTGGGTATAGGGGTGACACAGCTCGTCCGGAACTCCCCGGATGGCGGCGTAATTCAACGCTGTGTTGGGTCCCATCCCGCCGCTGTCGCAGGTGACATTCGTACAATCCAGCAGGTTTTGCTCGGATAGATCCCAGTCCAGATCCGGATCCTGAGCCGAAACATTGATGGCGCCTTCGATGGCCGCCACTCCTGCGAAGATGGTGCAGGATCCGCACTGTCCCTGGTCCTTGACCGGGCTGGTCCAGTCCTCGCCGCCCACGTCTGACCAGTCGAAGACCGCGTCATCGGGGGGCGGCAGGGGAGAATCCGGGGCAAAATCCCGTGGAGGGGGCCCCTGCGTGGGCAGCGTGGCCCCGGCTTGCTCCATCATTTTTTTGTATTGGTCCAGGGGGATCAATCGCGCGCGAAACTCCTCCTCCGTGAGCGCCGTCATGGAGGTCTTTCCTGCGGTCCAGCTCAACCCGGCCGCATCGATCTCGGCCTGGATCTTTGCTATCCTTTCACCCTCCGAGTCGGCTCCGGCAATGGGGGACACCGCAAGGAAAGCTCCCATCAACATCAGACAGTACATGGTTCTCATCGATTATCTCCATTGTTCATGAACTTGAATTATCATACAGGTGCCTCGAGCTGTCTGGAAAGGTCCAAAACAAGTCATCAGTTGCCCCAGGTTATGGTGTCGATGAGAATTGCAATGGACGCGAAAGCGCCCACTATGATGAGGAGGATCGCCAATCCCTGCAAGACGGTTCGAATCTTTGAGCCCCTCGAGGGTCCGGCTCCATCGCCGGGTGAAGGGTCGTCCCCTTCGCAGTCGTTCAGGATCATCATTGTGATCCGCTCCTGCCTTTGTCGCGAGCGCGAGGAGATCAGGCCTATCACCACTGCCACCGCTATCCCCAGAAGTAGAATGATCAACATCACGGCCCTCTGGATCCCGGCCTTGAACTCCGAGAGCTCCGCGTCGTCCTCCGAGCGGCTGCTGATGAGGCGTTCCACGATGTGGTGGCCGGCGTACAATCTGGAGAGGGAAAACGCCGCGAGGAGCCTGCGATCGAACCCGACGCCGCCCTCAAGAGGTTTCCTGAGAACCGCCCTCGCCCAGGGTCCGTCGTCCTCCCCCTTTATCATCCCGAGCACGGCCCGCAGGCCGTCGTTGAAATCTTCGTCCTCGTCCAGAATGTACAGATGCCTCACCGCCACGGATCTGCCCGGCCCCAGCGCCGAGTTCGTCAGCTGCAGGCGAACAGGACCCGTGACCTGAGGTCGAATAGTCAGCAGGGCCGAGCCGTTGCCGCTCACCCAGTCCGACGATGCGTGGATCCACCGGCCGCGATGAAAGAGGTCGGCGTAGATGGGGCCGCCCCTGGTGATCTGCCTCACGTTGACCTTCACGGCTTCGTTCCGCGAGGATATGGGGTTGTGCACCATCGCGTTGAGTCCGCCGTACACGACCCTGGGAAACAGATATGCCTCAGCAACCTGCTCTTGCGCGCCCGAGTCCGCTTTTTCGCCGTGTGCCTCGGCGGAAGGTTCTTTGTATCGCCCGCCTGCCACCTCGATGGGATAATCCAGATCCACGGGTTTGACCATCAGCGCGGTCAGACCGAGATTGTCGGTCCTTTGCTTTTCCCGGGTCATCTCCGATGACAGACCGGCGCCCGGGATACCCAGATCCAGTGGTATGCTCACGGGTTCTCCGGTCGAATTCACCGTTCGAAGGAAGACCACCGATGAGAGCCCGGTGGGCGCGCCCCGGTCCTCGGTGAGCGCCTGGATAAAATCGCCGTCCGTGCCGACCCGGATCTTCATATCGCAAAGCTTGACGTCGGAAGGGATGGTCAGGTACTCCCTCGGCGGCTCGGCCGCGACCTCCACGTTTGCGCGAACCAGACGTCGCTTCTCGTCGAACCGTATGTCCAGCTCCAGTATCGCCGGCCCTTCCGATATCCGCGGCACCCTGAAATTGCGGGCGAGGGCGTACCCGGCGTCGTTAACGGCCCCGTCGAACAGCAGGTGTCGTTCCTCTCCTCGAACCAGGTGCCCGGTGATCCTCTCCGGCTGGAAGAAACCCTCACCGTCGGCTATCAGAGTAACCCTGATGGTGGCGGGAGAATCGGCGAGAAGTTGCCGCTGCCCCATCACGACAATTGTGTGGTCGATCCCATATTGGGAGACGCGAATCCCGACGCAAATCAGGGCAAAGATCATTGCCGGAACGACAATGAAAAGACCTGTCCGAACCCACCTTCGATCGAAAAGATCCTGGTGTTCCTCGGTGTTTTCCGGGGTGTCGTGGAGCTCGTCCACGGTCACCTCTCCAGCCTCACGACGAAGAACCGATGGTGTCGTTTAACCTTCACGTCCTTGCCGTCGAAGGAGTGCCACGGGATCTCCGGCCTCGAGCAATCCCTGGCCGGTATGTCCAGTACCCCGACGTAGTGGTAGTAGCCCATGTTCACGCGCCGTATCGCCAGGGGCCCCTCTTTCGAAGCGGGTGGCATGGCGTTTATCAGCGCCACATCCAGATCCCTGTGCGCCCTTTCCCAGAACAGGTAGTCCGGGAGCTCTTCTCGAATCTCGTCACTCAGGGGATGGTCCTCCATGAGCTGACAGCAGAATTTGCGTTCGGGCAGGTAGTACATGGGCGAAAAGCCCATGAAAGGAGGAACCACCAGCAGCACGTCGTCTTCCGGAAGCTTTTCCAGGTAGTCGATGATGGCCTCTGTGTTGGTTGTCCGGTCGGTGGTCACCTCGCCCACGTACTGACACAGGGTGCACTCCACACCCCTCGTCGGCAGATAGGCGTTGTGGGTTCCTGCAAAACCCAGGTGGAGGATGTTGGAAAAAATCAACAGACCCAGCGCGCCGACGGCCATGGGGCGGGCCAGCCGCCACAGAATCAGAAGGATGATCGCGGTCACGACGGCGCCGAGGGGAATCAAGGGAACCAGATATCGCATGTCGGCGAGCGTGGATCCGCTTACGGATTGGGGGGAAAACATCGAAGTGACTATCACCGCGGCCAACATCATTCCTGTCACCGCCAGGCCGATCTTCGCTTCGCCAACGAGGCTCGCTAGCCTTTTTACCCAGAAAGGCAGCGCGAGGACCGGCAACAGGACCACGGGAAAGAATTCGAACGTCCCGATATCGCGTAGATTCCGCCAGAGCAACGTGGCGATTTTCTCGATCCCTTCCACCTCATCGGGTCTCGGAACGGATGTGGCGAAGGGGTTGTGGGTCATGAGCACGTACACGCCGACGATACCCGCGCAGAGATACGCCGCGCCGCCGACGATCAGGTGACGCCTCGTCCTGTGAATCTTGAAAAGCAACAGGAGCGGCAGGGCCACCAGGGTTCCCGCCGCGTTGAAGTAGCTGGTGAACATCAACAGCGTCGAGAAAACAGCGGCGAGCAAGACGCGCAAGAGAAGCCCCCGTCCGGTGTGGATCCTGCCGGCCAGGCATGCCAGCAGACCGATGCTCAGGGCAGCGCCGGGCGAGTAATAGCGACAGTTTCTGATATAGAGCAGAAACGCCGGGGCGAGGGCCGTCAGCCACAGGGGGAGGTACCAGGGAAACCGATCGCCGAGTATGCCCCGCGCAAACAACGCCAGCGCGATCATACACAGCAACCCCGTGAGGACAAACAGCACCCGTAACCCCAGTTCGTCCCCCCCGAAGAGGCTGATGCCGACGGCCGCCAGCCAGTACTGGAGCGGCGGCATGAATATGTTGACCAGGTTCTCATCGAGCTCGGCTCCGTCTCGATATCCGATTAGGTTCGTACCGTTCCAGGCGCTCAACTGTCCGGTTTCCAGGAGGTTCTGCGCGAAGATGGCCGTGTTGGCCTCGTCGTCCCAGAACTTGTTGGCGGTGATTCCTGTGAAGGCCAGTACTCCGGCCACCGCGATTGCGATGCCGGACATTATCCAGGATCCTCTGATTGACCTGGTATTTGATGGAGAGTCGTTCAAATCCTGCATGATGATATCGGAGTGTGACAGATAAGCCACTATCGGAAAAGGATCTCCGGGATCAGGGCGTGGCGGTCAGGCTGAAGTCGTCGATCTTCCAGTTGAGATCGTCGAAGCCGATGTAGCGGAACCGAATCCTGAATTCGGAACCTGGACTCGGCAGGTATGATGAAATGTCCGTTTCCTGCGCGCCGTTACTGGAATTGTTGAAGGTAGCCACGGTCAGCCAGTTGCCGCCGTCGACCTCGATCTCCACAAACCCGAAATCGTCCGTGTCGTTGTCGGAAAAGTAGTGGTTGAAGGACAACAGGATACTGGTGCAATCGCCCCTGATGTAACTGCCTGTGATTAGTCGATCATTGAAATCGGATCCGAACTCTGCGTTGATCCACCAGAATCCGTCTGCCCCGCCGGTGGTGTTGTCGGTGTCGGACCAGGACCAGACATAACCGTAGGCGTCGCCATCGAAGTTTTCGATCTCCCATCCCACAGGCAGGTTTGCCGCGTCGAATGGCTCCAGAACATCGAGTGTGCAGTCCGTATCTCCGTCCGAATCCGAGTCCGTATCGGTGTCCGAGTCGGTATCCGTGTCAGTGTCCGAGTCCGAATCGGAGTCCGAGTCGCTGTCCGAGTCCGAATCCGAGGGAAGGCCGTCGTCGAAAGTTCCCTCGCTGCATCCGGCAGAAGAAAGGCCCAACGTCGGCAGAACAACCAGAATGACCGCCAATAAATAAGTTGATTTCTCCATTTGCGAAACCTCCGATTTCCTATCCATATCATAATACCATCAATCTCAGTGATGATGTCTACAAATGACGATTGCAGATCAGGGCGTGGCGGACAATTCGAAGTTGTCGATCTTCCAGTGGAAATCATTGTAGCCGACGTATCGGAATCGAATTCGGAACTCGCTGATTGCGAGCGGCAGATACGACGAAATGTTCAGGCTCTGGGAACCGCTGTTGGTATCTTCGAACGTGCCGACGGTCTGCCAGGCGCCGCCGCCCACCTCGATTTCCACGTAACCGAAATCATCGACGTCGTTGTTTTCAAAATAGTGATTGAACGACAATACAATGTTGGTGCAATCGCCTCTGACATAGGTTGTGGTTACAAGCCGATCATCGAAAGACGAGGGGAAAGCTCCGTTTACCCACCAGTGGCCGCTGTCGCCTCCCGTGGTGTTGTCGGTGTCGGACCATGACCAGTTGTAATTGTAAGCGTCGCCGTCGAAATTGACGATATCCCATCCTATGGGCAAGTCGGATCCGTCGAAGGGCTCCAGCAGATTGACCGAGCATTCCGTGTCCGAATCCGAGTCCGAATCTGTGTCTGAATCCGAGTCCGAGTCCGAATCGGTGTCCAGATCGCTGTCTGAGTCGTTGTCAGAGTCCGAATCGGTGCCCCCGTCCTCGTCCGTGTCATAGTGGCCCGGAGGCACCACCTCCATGGTTGCGCACGTCGAAATGATGTTAGTGACTCCCAGGAATATTGCGATCTTCAATATCGGGAGTTTCTTCATGGGCGCTCCTCGGCGGTAAAATGAAAGTACCTCAACATAACAATACTACCATAGAACACGGGAACCGCATCGGCAAATATCATGGTGGAAACGTGGTCCTGACCATTGTTCCCTTCATTATTGTGTCGCGGCGCCGATAAATGGATGTGAAAAATAATTTACTCCCCAACTCGCAAGCAAGCTCCTCCTGTTGTCCGTGATGAAATTCGCGTCCTCATGGTCCCAGAGGTTGGCCAGCCGTCTTGCTTCCTGGGTGTGTAGATATTTGGGATTGACCGTTGTTCCCACCCTGGGGAGATCGAGCCGATCGGCATCCCAGCATGTGCCGATGGTGATACGGTCTCCAGCCATGTCCTCGACGCGCTCATGACTGTTGTGGTGCTCGATGGCGGTGAGTAGATCCTGGAGCTGCGCCGGGTTGAGATCGATCAGACCCTCTTCGTGAAGAAGCCGCGCGAGCGCCGCACCACGCGGTCCGTGTTGTGGATCGCGGCTCTCATTGAGTCTTCCGGAGTCGTGCAGCAGCGCAAAGTAAGCGACAACGTCTTTGTCGGCGCCGCTCGATGATGCGATCTCGATCCCCGACTCGTGCACTCTCACCCAGTGCAACAGGCCGTGAGAGCCGAAGGGTTCCAGCGCGTATTGATCGAGGATTCGTTTTACCAGTGCTGGAATCGACTCAACGGTGGACATCTTCTTTAATTATCGTTGCGGAGATGATGTAGTCCAGCTCGGGGAATTGTTCCCTCAAGAACTTGTTGCCCTTTTTCTTTGTTTTGGTCTGGTCGGGACCTTTACCGCTTGGGGGGCCATCCCCGT
>JAUXHN010000017.1 GCA_030621515.1 Deltaproteobacteria bacterium
CTCGAACTGACCGGGTCGAAACTCCAGGTATTCTGATCGTCGAGCACCGGCTCCCCGTCCTCGACGACGTACTGCTCCCACACTCTACCACCCAGTAATTGAATCTCGTCGTTCACGACGAGTGCCACAGACGTACTGCTCGGCCTCGGTTTCTGAGGTAAGAGTTCCCATGTCTCTTGCCCAATATCGTAAACATATGAGCCATCGTCGAAGTACTGGTTGTTGGAGCCACCAAAAAAGAATATTTCATCTCCAAGGGCGGCCGCCCCAACGCTGCGGCTAACTACAGGCATCGGCCCGAGGGTCGTCCAGCTGTCGTCCGAAGGATCGTACCTGTCCAGTCGATCAAAATTTGCGTTCGCTCCGTTCACGACAGGGCCACCCATGAGGTACATCTTACCCCCCACCTCGACGCAAGTATGATCTGACCGATCCAAAGGGAGCGGCGCCCCCTCGGTCCATGTGTCGGTTTCCGTGTCGTAAATCTGCAATAGCCACCGGGTAGGATGGCCTCCAGCGACGTAGATCTTCCCATCAACGGCGCAGCATGCGTGTTCCACCGCCTTTGTAGGCATATCCGCGCCCTGGCTCCAGGGATCCAGGCCCGTCCCACTGTCAGTTTCGCTGACTTCCTTGCATCCGACCAGCGTCACGACAAAGGCGATCGCACCCAACCCAAGCAAACAGCCATTAGCAATGCTCAAGGCAAAACGTCCCTTTTTATTAACATTCACCGACATAGGTAAACCTTCTGCACCCGTATAATAATGTGCCGTAAAGGTATTATATCTCAAGATGTGGTTCTTCTGCCGAAAAGTTCGTTTGAGGGCGACCGTGAGTTCTTAAACTATGTCCTGATCTTATGCTTTCTGATGATGCGGCGAAAATTGCTCCGGTCCATTGTGGATTGGCGCGCCGCCTCGCTCACGTTGCCGCCGGACCGTTTCAGCATTTCGTGAACGTAGGCCGACTCGAATTGCTCCACCGCCTTTCCCTTGGCCTCGCGGAAGGGCAGATCCAGAAGGAGGTTCATCGGAGCCGACGGCGCGATGGTATCCGTTACCGACGGTGGCAGATCCCCCGGGAGGATCACGTCACCTCTGGCCATGACGACCGATCTCTCGATGGCGTTCTCCAGCTCGCGCACGTTTCCAGGCCATGTATGACTCCTCAGCACCCGCATCGCCTCCAGGGAGATCCGGGCAATCTTCCGCCCCGATCGAACTGAATACTTGCGCAAGAAATGGTAGGCCAGCAACGGCATATCCTCGGCGCGGTCACGAAGTGGCGGAAGGGGAATCGTGATGACGCTCAGCCGATAGAACAGGTCCTCGCGAAATTGCTTCTGTTTCATGGCCTGTTTCAGGTCGACATCAGTCGCCGCTATGACGCGCACGTTCATCCGGTCAGCGTCGTTGGACCCCGTGCGCTTGATCTTCCCGTCCTGAAGGATCCTGTGAAGCACGACCTGTGCCCCGGACGGGAGATGGTCGATTTCGTCCAGCAGAATAGTGCCGCCGTCCGCTGCCCCGAAGAGGCCTATCCTGCTCTCCGAAGCGCCTGGAAAAGCGCCGCGAACATGACCGAAGAGCTCCGATTCAATCAGATCCTTCGGGATGGCGGAGCAGTTGACGGGAATGAAAGGCCCTTGCGCTCGCCGGCCGCTCATGTGAATGGATCGAGCGACGAGCTCCTTCCCGGTTCCGGGCTCTCCGAGCAGCAGCACCGTCGATCTGGAGTGGGCCACCGATTCGACCGCCCGGAAAACAAATCGCATGGACGGCGACGATCCGATGATATCACCGTAACGCTCGCGAACTTCCAGCTCCTTCTCGAGTCGCCTTGCGCGAGCCACCAGCCGACCGTGGCGTGCCGCCCTGGCAACTACGTGTGCGAGGACATCAGGGGATCCCAGGGGCTTGGTCAAAAAGTCGTGGGCGCCGGCCTTCAACGCGGCGACCGCCGAGTCCACATCACCGTACGCGGTCATCAAAACCACCTCCA
Organism: Deltaproteobacteria bacterium; assembly: GCA_030621515.1. Lineage (GTDB taxonomy): Bacteria > Myxococcota_A > Polyangia > JAAYKL01 > JAAYKL01 > JAUVAN01. Next base: position 2,005 of record JAUXHN010000017.1, read on the forward strand.
CCACACTGTCGAGAGCCTTGACCTTCCTGAGCACGTCCAGACCGTTCATTCCCGGCATGACGAGATCCAGAAGCAACACGTCCACGGGAGAGGCGGCGAGCAATTCAAGGGACCGGACTCCGCCCGAGGCCGTCGTCACCTCGAAGCCCATCGTCTTCAAAATTCCCTCAACGCTCCTCAGGGAGGTAGCATCATCGTCGACCACAAGGACCCTTATGGGCGTCATCTCGCCGTCAACGCCCTCGGTGCGCACATGTCCCTGCATCGAAATCCGGTTTGTCGTGTCGTGTTTCCCCACCATCGCTCCTGTCAGTTAAAAGAGGTCGAAATGCAACAGACGACACTCCAGGGGGCCGTTCCACAGAATGTCCCGCTTCCTGGTCTTGAGCCCTATCTTGCCCGCCAGGAATTTCGAGCCCGTCAAAACATGGGCTGTCATTCCCCTACACCTTTGTTTGAGGGTATCTCCAAGATCGCTGTAGAGATCGGCCAATCGGTTGATCTCCCCGAGTCGCTCACCGTAGGGAGGATTCGTCACCACATGTCCGGCGCCCTCGGAAACGGCCAGGGCGCGGAAGTCCGCCCGCCGGACCGCAACGATATCATCTACACCGGCGCCGAGGACCGCTGTCCGGGCCGCCCTGACGGAATCCTCGGACACGTCCGATCCGCGAATCGTGCATCCGTCGACTTCCCTCACGGCCCTGCGTGCATCCTCCAGTTCGTTGGACCATAGCCTCCGATTGAAAGAGAGGTGGCTCATGAACGCAAACTCCCGTCCGAGAAGGCCCGGAGCCAGGTTCTTCGCCATCATCGCCGCCTCCACCAGTATTGTCCCGGAGCCGCACATTGGATCGATTAGCTCGTCTGACCCATCGTAGCCGCTCATGAGCAGGATACCGGCGGCGAGGGTTTCCTGGAGCGGCGCCGGACCGCCGAATGACGGTCGGTATCCTCTGCGGTGAAGGCGCTGACCTGACGAATCCCAGCTCAGTATGCATCGATCACCGTTGATCCTGGCGTTGATTTGCAAATCCGGCTGCTTCGGATTCACCGACGGTCTGCGGCCGACCTTGTCGCGGAACCTGTCGACGATGCCGTCCTTGACCACCTGGGAGGCGAACTGCGTGTGGCGTATTTCGGGATTGCCGCCGACCGCGTCCACCGCCAGCGTCATGTCGGCTGTCAGGTGCTCCTCCCACGCGACCGCCATGGACCCCCTGTACAGGCGATCGCGATCTCTCGCGTCGAACTCGGCAATTTTCACCAGCACGCGGGTGGCGGTTCGCAACCACAGGTTGGCCCTGTACAGCATCCCGAGATCGCCGCCAAAGGAAACCCCCCGCACGGCCTTCTCGGGATCCGTTGCGCCCAGTCTCCTCAACTCTGACAGCAGCACATCTTCCAGACCGGGCGCAGTGGTTGCGAAGAACCGAAAATCAGCGGGCCTGGACCCACCGCGCTTGCGAACCGATGGACGAACGGTCTTCTTCATCTTGCGTCAATGGCTCCTTTTCTGGCGAAGCTGCTTGGCGGCGTTTACGATAGATTGGGGGACGTCCTTGCTTCGCTCGAGGCCCCTCACGTCCATGGGGCGAAGATGATTGAGGAATCTGAGGGCTTCTTGCAGAGGTGTGCGCGGGTTGTTCACCAGGTTGACCTTGATCTGGTACTGCTTGGTCCACTCGCGTTTGGAAGCGATGTAGCGCACGGCTTCTTCGGGGAGCGAGCGGGCTCTCGAGTAGCGGATCACTTCTGAATCTCCTATGCCCGGGGACTTGAGCACCGCCATGGTCACCAGCCTGTTCGAGTCCCTTACGAGGATGGCCCGCTGGGATGAATTGCCCAGCATGGCTATGCGGATCTTCTGGGAAACCGTGAGGCCCGTGAGTGAAGCCCCCACGGCGACCGCATCTTTTTCTTCATCGGTATTTTTCCGCGAATCCTCAGGAGACTCAAGCGAGTCGAGGATATCGTCGAGGGTCGAGTCGTCGATGTCCTGCAGTTTATCGTCCTTGAGGGCAGCGCTGAAATCATCGTCCTCCGGCAGTGGCTCGTCGGACTCCTCGGGGATCAGCTGGCCCTGGATGGCGGCCCTGGCCTCCGCGAAGGTAGGGATGCCGTCAAGCTTCAGACCATGGCGCACCGCGAGCTCGATAGAGCGATCGACAGTGGACATCCTGGAGGCCTTGTTCATATACAGGGCCTCGATGATCCGGGGCGCGCGGAGCATGCGCTCCTCGTTGGCTGCCACGATCTCCAGCAACCTCTCCGAGCGCAGGTTTTCGGTGAGCCAGACGGTGGTTTCGTCGTGAACGAGCCGATTGAGCAGGACGCGCTCCACGGCGTCGTCCCGTCTCACCAGCAATCGGACGACCCCATCGAGGACCGCAGGATCCAGGTTCTGTTCCAGGGCGCCAAGCAGCACGTTATCCGGCAGCTTGCCCAGAGAAGCGCGGGCCTTGGTTGCGAGGCTCTCGTCCTGATTGTAGGAAAGCGCGTAGAGCACCGAGACGAGATCGACGGGTCCCAGAGGCGCCAGCCCCGAGGCGGCCATCATCCGCAGCTGAGGCGGTGCGTCCGGCGCCAGTATCCTGACGGCTTGCACGGACAGATCGGTCAACGATGCCGGGTGTTCCATCGACTCTCTCCTCGGGTTCCAACGACAAATGCGGAACGTATCTTAGCACGTGTTGCCCGCAAACCTAGTGCCTACTGAGATAGGCTCTAACCCCTGGCCCCTTTTCCTCCTTCCATCGCAACCATCAACACCGATCCGCAGATCAGGGCGTATCCCACAAGCGAAGCCGTCGTTATGGCCTCGCCCCAGGCCAGTGAGGCCACGAATCCCGCAAGTAGCGGTTCGACCAGCGTGAGCGTGGCGATACGACCGGCGTTCATGTAGCGCAGGGCGGTGTTCAACGACGTGTGGCCGATCATGGTAGGCACCAGGGCCATGAGACCGAAACATACCCAGGTGCGGAGGCTGTAGTCCACAAGAGGAAGATCCAGAGCGAGTAACGCTACGAACGAAAAAACCGCCGCCATCCCGTACACTGCGGTCACGTACACCTGAGCGTCGAGGGTCTTCCTCAATCTCTTTGCGGCCATGAAGTAAACGGTGAACAGGAGCGATGCCAGCAGCGCGAGGCCGTCGCCGAGCAGGTGATCCGGCGAGAACTCGAGATCGCTGAACCCCAGGATTCCCACGCCGACAATTCCCAGGGCTACCGCGAGGACCAGCCTCCGGCCGGCCCGCTCGCCGAAAAGGAGGTACGCGGCCGTGGCGGTGATCACCGGGTTGATGGATAGAAAGAGGGTCGCGTTGGCCACGGTGGTGGCCTGCACCGCCCATATCCACGAGAAGAAGTGCGCCGTGAGCGCGAATCCGCAAAGGACAAGGATCGCCAGGTCCATACGCGTCAGGCGGGCCAGGGCGGCCAGCCCCCTGCCGGCCAGCGGTACGAAAAGAAGAGTGGCGATGAACAGTCGCCAGAACGATATGGCCACGGGGCTCGCGTCGCCAATCCGGATGATATTGGCCGACTGACTCAGGCACAGGAGCCCCACGGCAAGAAAAACGTAGACTCTACGAGGCGTGACCATGAAACGAACCTTTGCATGATCGATTCAACAGCATCAAGATTCCATGGGGTTTCTATTTGTGAATATCGAAATTAGTCTGTATTATTTGGCTGGTTTTTATTTAAACGATTCCAAAAAGGGAGGAATTCATGAGGTATGTAGTTATAACACTCACCATGTTCTCGTTTCTGGCGCTCGGCGGCTGCGACAAACTGGCGAAGGCCTTCGAGGACATTCAGGAAGAAGCGCCCGGCATTTGCAAGAAAAATTGCGCCGAGTACATCGACTGCACCTGGGGCGAACAGGGAGTCGATCTCGGTGGAGACAAGGAGGACGCCGCCAAGAGTCGGGCCATGGACCAGTGCGTTGGCCAATGCGCCTGGAATATCAACTACGGCGCGTTCGTTGTCGAGTGGAACGATGACCACGACGAGAAGGATTATATCGGGACTATCAGCGGAGCGAAGTACGAGAAATATATGAAATGCCGTTTCGAATACTATGATTGCGATGATGATCAATGGTTCTTCGACCTGGACTGGTCGAGTGACGAGGACGATTGCGAGGACTACGGCGTATGCCAGGCAATCCTCGGCGCCGATTTTGAGGTCGAGTGGAACGACGACGACGAGTACTGCGAACCAGAAGAAGATAATATAGGAATAGAAGTGCTCTAAGGTCGACGTATCCAGTCGGTTCCCCCTTCTTTTTTCGGCTTCTCCACATCAGTATTCAGCAGGCAGCGTCAAGATCCCACGAAGGTTCCATTTGTGAGTACTGAGATTCTCCTGTATTATTCGGATAACGTTTTAAACAAACGATTTCAAAAAGGGGAAGAATTCATGAGGTATGTAATTATTGCACTCACAATGTTCTCGTTTCTGGCGCTCGGCGGCTGCGACAAGCTGGCGAAGGCCTTCGAGGACGTCCAGGAAGAAGCGCCCGGCATATGCAAGAAAGACTGCGCCGAGTACATCGACTGCACCTGGGGCGAAAGCTATGATATCAGCGGAGATAAGGAGAGCGGCGCCAAGAAGGAATCTGAAGATCAGTGTGTTGCCATGTGTGCCTGGTCGATTAATTACGGCATGTACGTTTACGAGGTAGATTATGAGGACGAAGAAATAGAATATGTCGGGCATGTCAGCGGAGCGCAGTACGAGAAGTACTTGAAATGTCTTTTCGAATATAAAGATTGCAATCATGACTACTGGTATGTGGATCTGGACATACATGATGACGAGGATGATTGCGAGGACTACGCCGCATGCGTCGCAATCCTCGGCATCGATCTGGAGTTCGAATGGAATGACGACGATGATTATTGCGAATCAGACGGCAAGGAAAATATAGATGGGGTGGAGGGCGACGACTATTACTACTACTATTACTACTAGTCGGTTCCCCTTCTTTTTTCGGTTCAACTATCCACCCGACAGTGATGTTCTTCTTTTGAAAGGTTTCAGGTGAAGTCCTTGCCGGTGGCGACGGCGATGAGCAGGATGATTATGGCCGCCGGAGCGACAATCCTGAGGCACCAGATCCAGAGGGTGAAGGGCAAGGACGGCTTCGTGATGCCCAGCTCTTCCATGGCGTTCTTCCTGCCCAGGAACCAGCCCACGAAGATGGTGATTCCCAGACCGCCGAGGGGCAACATCCAGTTGGCAGCCACGTGGTCCAGGGTGGCCAGGACCCCTGGCTTGCCCTCGATCAACTCGAAACTGGACAGGGGCTCCACAGCTCCCAGGGAGAGGGCGGCCAGGATCGATCCGACGAAGACCCCGCCCGCGCAGATGACCGTTGCCCTGGGCCGGGACCAACCCTTTTTGTCAATCAACAGGGACGTGACCACCTCGCCCAGGGAGATGGTTGAAGAAAGCGCCGCAAATCCCACCAGGATGAAAAACGCGGGCGCCAGGATCCTGCCACCGGGCATATTGGTGTAAAACATATCCGGAAGGGTGATGAACAGCATCCCCATCGTGGAGCCGGACATCCGATCCTGCATGTCCGGCACGGAGAGGATGATGGTAAACATCGCGATAGCGGCGAAAAGCGCGAATAAAGTATCCAACACGACAACCCACGCCGCTGCGCCGAAGATCGACTCCTTTTTCCCGATGTACGATCCGTACGCGATCATCGCCCCAAGCCCAAGAGACAGGGTGAAGAACGCGTGACCCACCGCCTCGAGGTAGCCCTTCGCCGGTAGCTGGTCGAAGTGGGGCGTGAACAACATGGAGAGAGCCTCGTCGCGTCCGTCCATGGTGAGCGCTGTGCCCACCAGGTAGAGCAAGATAATGATAAGGACCGGCATCATGATCTTGGTGGCCTTTTCTATTCCACGTCCGATGCCCCGATAAACGATGAACGCTGTAGCAACGGAGAAAATGGCTGTCAGTCCAATCTGTAATGGGGCGTTGGCCAGGAACGCGCCGAAATCACTCTCTGCCGGCGGTGTGTACGATGTGAACGACCAGACGAGGCACTGGTAGAACGAACGCACGGACCATCCCGCGATCACCATGTAATAGGAGAGGATTGTCGTGCCCGACGCAACCCCGAGCCATCCCACAATCGACCACCCCTTGCCACCTAACTTTTCGAAGGCGGGGACCGCGGATAGTTGAGCCCGTCGACCGATCAAAATCTCGGCCATCATGATCGGCAAGCCGAGTACCAGGATAGCCACGAGGTAGACGATCACGAACGCGCCGCCGTTGTTCTCCCAGGTTATGTACGGAAACTTCCACAGGTTGCCCAGGCCCACCGCCGAGCCAGCCGCAGCCATCACAAAGCCGAACCTCGATCCCCAATGGGCGCGCGCCGCCGCCATCCGCTCACCTCCATCGTCCTGATTATTCGAGGTCACGGTAACACGTTACGGGTTGCCGGTGAAATGGAGGATTCCCGGTTGCGGTTTGACGCTTTTCGCGTGCGAAGATAGGATTCATTGGGGCCGATTTATGAGTGTTTTCAACAAATACACGGCGCGGATTTTCGGCTGCATCATGCTGATGATCGTCGCGCTTGCACCGACTCCGTCGAGCGGCGGCGATCCAAATCTCGTCTACTTCACCATTTACACGGAGCATTTCAACATTCACTTTCACCAGGGACTGGAGCGTTCGGCTCGACTGGCCGCCTCTCTGGCCGAAGAGATTCACGACGAGCTCACAATCCTGTTCGGATGGGAGGTCAACGGTCCCACGGAAATGATCCTCACGGACCAGACCGATTCGGCGAACGGCCTGGCGATGGCCTCACCGCGGCCTCTGATAAGACTTTACGTCACCGGACCACGGATGGATCTGGGCATGTCAGCGCTCTCCAGCTATCGGGACTGGCTGCGCACGCTGATAACCCACGAGTACACTCACGTGATCCATTTGCAGATGCACGGCGGGGTCTCGAGGATCATCAACACCATCTTCGGAGACGTTTACCTGCCCAATCAGATGCAGCCGCGCTGGTTCATCGAGGGCCTCGCCGTTATGGACGAGACCTATCGCTCGGGCGGAGGTCGGATTCGATCGACGGCATACTCAATGTTGATGAGAACCCATGCGCTCGAAGGGCATTTGCTCACCCTCGGGGAGCTGTCCAACTTCGGGATGGAGTTTCCTCGCGGCCACGCGCACTACAACTACGGCGCCATGTTCATGGACTACCTGCGGACCCGGTTCGGCGAGGAGAAGATAGTGGAGATCTGCCGACTTTACGGTTCAGCCACCCTTCCATACGGCATGAACCGGACCTTCAAGAGCGTGCTGGGGGTGGACCTTGTAACTGTGTACGACGACTGGCTGGATGAGGTTCTAAAAGAGGCGCAAAAGACGAAAGAACGGGTAGAGGCCGACGGGTTGACCGAGTCCAGGGCAGTGACCGACGACGGAGAAACCAAGGGCAAGCCGATCTTCACCCCAAAGGGCGACGCGCTGATCATCCCCATCTCCAACTTGCAGGAACGTTCCGGGCTATACATGCTGGCCCTCGACGGCTCTTCGAGGGAGCGTATTGCTCGATCCGGAACCAACGCGAGCGTTTCCATGGATCATGTTGGGCACATCTACTACACGCGAAACGCGCCTTTCAAAAACTGGTATCGGTTCAGCGACGTGTTCGTGCTCGACCGGCCCGGTGTGGATCCCCGGCGCATAACCTACGGAGCCAGGGCGCGGGCGGCGGCCGTCTCGCCCCGGGGCGATTTCCTCGTCATGACGGTCAACGAGGCGGGAACTTCAAGGCTCGTGCTCACGGACGAGAGAGGCAATCCGGTGCGGACTCTCATCGATTCCGCTCACAGCGATCAGGTTTACGATCCCACCTGGTCTCCCGACGGACGCTTCGTTGCGACGGTCATCCGCTCCGGGCCTCAGGTAGATCTGTTCCTGATAGACTCGAGCACGGGAAAGAAACGGCGCATAACCGATGATACTCGCCTGGAGGCCTCACCCTCGTTCGACCCTTCCGGGCGCTTCGTCCTGTTTTCCTCGGATCGAACCGGCATCAGCAACATATACGCCTACGATCTGAAAAATGATCGACTTATCAGGATAACCAATGTCGTCTCGGGCGCGATCAGTCCCGCGGTCTCGCCCGACGGGCGGACGCTGGCGTTCTTGAAATTCTCGTCCCTCGGATGGAACGTGCACGTGATGGATTTTGATCCGGACAATGCTCCGGAGGTCACGGATGATCCTTTGGAGTTGCCGGAGGCCCGTGAAGTGCCCGATCCGTCGGACGCCGAAATGGTGGCCTATAATCCGTTACCCAGCATTCTACCGCGTGCGTGGATGTTGGGGTTGTCCACACAGGGCCAACAGACCGTTTTACAGGCCCTCGTCGCGATGAGCGACGCGGTGGGTCGGCATGCTGTGGCCGCGCAACTCAATTACGGAATCCAGGACAACACTCTCTCCCCACGGTTCGGCTATTCGTACCACGGCATGGATCCGTCATTTCATCTCAGTTTTTCCCGCCGTATGTTCCCCCGTGAAACGGGATACCTTGTGGGCGGCGAAGAACGGCGCTGGATCCAGGAGATAACCTCGGGCTCGGTGAGTTTTTCCGCGTCGGTGCCGGGTCTGGATCGAGGCCATTTGCTCTCCGTCTCGTACTCGCTGATCCACGCCAGGCCAAGGGGTGATCTGGAGATAGAATTTGACCCGAATGCCGATCTGCCCGAGATTCCCGTGGACTATTTTCGCGCCGGGTTGAGCTTCGGCTGGTATTACAGCGACACCTTCACGTCGGTGTACGGCATCTCACCCGAGGAGGGCAGGAATGTGTCAACGCGCGTCAGCTTCTATCATCCCGCGCTCGGAGGAAAGCAGAAACTGACCACGCTCAGGTACGGCTGGTCAGAGTATATCGAAGCACCGTGGCTGGATCATCATGTGTTCGCTCTTCGTATTTCAGGGGGGGTTCACATCAGCGATCCACCCGAGCAGGCGGGCTTTTCAGTGGGAGGATACACAGAGCAGAACACCATGGACGCCCTGTGGAACGCCACCTTCATGGGACAGGCGTCATTGCGCGGATACCCGCCGGGGAGTTTTCATGGAGATCAGTATCATTTGCTGAAACTCGAATATCGATTCCCTTTGTGGTGGGCCCAGGCTGCCTACAAGACGTTGCCCTTGTTTTTCAGGCAGCTGCATGCGGGAGTATTCACCGACAACGCACTGATCAGCTTCGACGAGCTCGACCGGGACGACTGGTACAGCAGCGTCGGCGCGGAGTTGGTGTGGTCGTTCTACTTCGGCTACTACATGCCCATCACCCTGCGCACCGGATATGCGCGGGGGCTGATGGCCGGCGGATCCAACGAATTGATCGTAGTGATGGGCGGGGCTTTTTAGGGCTTCATTCGTAAACTTGCGGGTTGGCGCAGTTGGGAAGCCGTTCTCCCGAAAGGCCGGCGAGAAGGTTCTTCGCCGCCATTACGGCCATGGTATCCCGCGTTGCGACGCTCGCGCTTCCCAGGTGCGGTACGATGAGACAGTTGGAGAGGGTGTAGAGCTTGTGATCCGGCGGGAGGGGCTCGGGCTCGGTGACGTCCAGGGCCGCATACCCGATGATCCCGTTCTTCAACGCGTTGAAAAGGGCGTCGTGATCGACGACACCGCCGCGGGCGGTGTTGACCAGAACGGCGGTGACCTTCATTTTTGCGAGGGCCTTCTCGTCGATGATGTGCCTTGTATCCCCGGTGAGGGGAACATGCAGACTCAAGAAATCGGATTCGGAAAGAAGCTGGTCAAAGGAAACCGGACGGGCAAACTTTTGCGTCTCGATCTCGCCGGGCGACCTGTCGCAATAGATCACGCGCATGCCGAAGCCCACCCCTCGCCTCGCCATCGCGCGCCCGATGCTACCCATGCCCATGATCCCCAGGGTGGCTCCGTGGATGTCCCTCCCCATCAGCAGGGTGGGGCCCCAGGTCTTCCACTTGCCTTCCCGGGCGAACCGTTCACCCTCGACTATACGCCTCGCGGCCGAGGCAAGCAGCGAGAACGCGAGATCTGCGGTGGTCTCGGTGAGCACTCCCGGGGTGTTACCAACCGGTATTCCCCGTGCTGTTGCGATGTCCACGGCGATGTTGTCGAACCCGGCGGCGTAACTGCTGATCACCTTGAGGTTGTCCCCGGCGGCCTCGATTACTTTCTGGTCGATGGGATCCGTGAGGAGGCACAGCAGGCCGTCGATGCCGGGAACCAGATCGATCAGCTCTTCCCTGGTGGGAGGAAGGTCGCCCGGAAAAACACGGGTGTCACATCTGGATTCGATGAGGGAGAGCCCCGAATCGGGGATTCGCCTTGTCACGAAAATTTTTGGTTTCATGTCTGAGCGTTTCGGGTAACTGCGGATACCGCGGTGTTCTATTCGACGGCGGCGGGTTCCGGGGGCGGCGGCGGCGCGGGCGCGGCAGGGGGTTCCACTGGCGCGACAGGGGGTTCCGCAGGTGCTTCCGGGGCTGCCACCGGGACTGCCTCGGGGACAGGCTTGGGTGCGGAGATGATGTGGAACTCCACCCGCCTGTTCTGCGCCTTGCCCTCCTTGGTCTTGTTGTCAGCGATGGGAGTTGTCTCCCCCTTGCCCTCTGCCGTCAACTGACTGTCCGAAACACCTTCGTCCTCCAGGAACTTAAGCACGCTGTCCGCGCGTCTCTGGGAGAGCCTCATGTTCTTCTTGTCCTTGCCCACGTCATCCGTGTGGCCCTCGACCCGAACCTTGATGTCGGGCTTGGCCTTGATGACCATGGCGACTTCCTTGAGGAGCGCGTGTGATTTATCCAGGATCTTGGCCTTGCCGGTGGCGAAGTACACCTTTTGAAGGATCTTGATCTGATCGCCCACGACCCGAACCAGGTCCGGACATCCGTCCTCGTCGTCCACGCCGTTCATGGACTCCGCCTCGTTGGGGCACTGATCGTCCACATCGAGGATGCCGTCCTGATCGTTGTCGGGATCGGGGCAGCCGTCCTCGTCCTCGAACCCATCCACATCCTCGGGCTCGAGCGGGCACTTGTCGTCCGGGTCGAGGATGCCATCCTGATCGTTGTCGGGATCGGGGCAGCCGTCCTCATCCTCGAACTCGTCCTTGTCCTCAGCTTCCTCGGGGCACTGGTCTACATCGTTTTTGATGCCGTCCCCATCCACGTCATCGTCGGGGCAACCGTTGTTCGCCGCGATGCCGGCCACATCCGGACACTCGTCGTCCACGTCGAGGATGCCGTCCTCGTCGTTGTCGGTGTCCGGGCATCCGTCGGTGTCCTTGAATCCGTCCATGTCCTCGGGATCGAGCGGGCACTTGTCGTTCGGGTCGAGGATGCCGTCACCGTCCTTGTCGTCGGGCCCGGTGGCTCCGCCCAGGGATATCTGCACACCGAAGGACAGGACCTTGTACAGTTGACCCTCGCCCCAGGCCACGTGCTGGAACCTCACGTACGGCCCGAAGTTGACGTCCTTCCACAGGGCGAACTCGTAACCGAGGCCGATGTTGTAGCCGCCGTGATCCTCGAAGAGGTGGGCCACGTAATCGATATGGGCGTCGATCCAGAGGTTGCCCGCCGCGGTGCCGTCGTCAAAGAGCGCTCCGTTCTTGTCGGCAAACAGGCGGAGGTGGAGGCCGGCTCCGATGAACATGCTGCGAAGGCCGTCATAATCATCTGTCGACGAAAACGCGTTGAATCCACCCAGAATCGAGAAAGCCAGCGGCTCGGCCATGACGATATCCAGACCGATAAGGCCCTGTCCGCCCAGATCGCCGAATTCGCCATCATTGAGTTCGTCGCCGAGCCCCACGTTGAAACCCGCGCCGAAATGGATGTTGAACGGACGATGGGTAGGTCGATCTACTCCGTCGGCGTTTCCATTCGCTCCGAGGGATACGTCAAGGGACACCGAGCTTTCTTCCTCATCCGCCATGACGGCAGACGCGCTGAGCGCAAGGATGGCGACAGCTATGAGGGCCCAGAACCGATTTGTGTTGTGTGACATTTCTTGCTCCGAATGGTTCGATTGGCGGGGTTTTCAACCCCGTTTTCATTGTCTATTACTTCAATGCTGAACTTAGGCATGCTAGTTCAACAAATCCATGAAGGCAAGCCTCGGTTTGTACAGTCGAAAAATGTCCTCGGGCTATCCGGAGCCTGCCCGCCTTCGCCGAGCCTACGGCGTGGTTTTTCGACTTTGAAATTTGAAAGATCGCGCCGTAGCTTGTCCTCTTGATCGCGAAGGCGGACAAGCGACCGCGATTAATGATAGACTGCTTTCATATTTATAACGAAAGGATTGGGCGTGAGGTACTTACTTTTAATGACACTTGCGGCCGCGTTGGTTTTCGGCGGGTGCTCGGACGGCTCGTCGGGCGGCGGGGACGGTGGAACAACTGATACCGACACGGATACTGACACCGACGCCGATACGGACACGGACTCCGATACCGACACAGACACGGACACCGATACCGATACTGACACGGACACGGATACAGACACCGACACCGACACCAACACGGACACCGATGACTGCTTTGTAGGAAACCACATAATCAACAACAGTTCGGACGCAGCCGTGCTGGCGCCTTATCCGTGCATCACGGGTGACCTGACAGTCCATGCACCCGGGCTCACCAGCCTGAACCTGCCAAACCTCGAGTGGATCGGCGGGTATCTTGACATCAACGACAACGACGCCCTGGCGAGCTTCGACCTCAGCGTCCTTACTTCGGTGGGTGGGGATCTGGATGTCTACCACAACTCAGTCCTGCCGAATTTCGACCTGAGCAGTATAACCACGGTGGGCGGAAACCTGACCATTTCCACCTCCATCGCCCTGACGAGCTTCGACCTCAGCGGCCTCGCTTCGGTGGGCGGGAATCTGAGCATCTCCAACCACGGCGCCCTGACGAGCTTCGACCTCAGCGGTCTCACTTCGGTGGGTGGGGGCTTGAGCATCTCCGTCACCGCCGCCCTGACGAGCTTCGACCTGAGCGGTATCACTTCGGTGAGTGGGTACTTGGCTATATGCAACAATGTCGTCCTGACGAGCTTCGACCTGAGCGGCATTACCTCTTCGTTGAGTTGGTCAATGGAGGTCACCGGCAACGCTGCCCTGACGAGCTTCAACGTGGGCGATATTACTTCGGTTGGGAACCTGTTCGTTTACTACAATGACGCCCTGACGAATTTCGACCTGAGCAGTATCACTTCGGTGAGCGGGAGCCTGATGATCGGGCACGACGCCTATGGCAACGCCGTCCTGACGAGCTTCGACCTGGGCGGTATTACTTCGGTTGGGAGCGTGAAAATCCTCAACCACGCCGCCCTGACGAGCTTCGACCTGAGCAGTATTACTTCGGTAGTCGGGGCCCTGGAGGTCATCGACAACGTCACCCTCCCCGACTGCGACGTGTGTGTGGTACTGGACCAGATCACCAGCGGACCCACGTCGATAGATGTCCACACCAACCTCAACGACGCATGCACTCCGGTTCCGGCTAACTGCCCCCCCTGAAACCACCCGTCCGGTAAGCGCCATTATTTACGGGCCGGTGTAGTTGAAGCTTCCGGCGATCATGAGTATGCAAGATGAGTATGAAATTCTCTTTTTTGTATGGCGGCGGGCTGGTAGTATCAGCGGCTACAAGTGAGGTAGAACAAAGTGATCAGTGGTTGGAAAACGATTTGGGGGATACTCTTTTGCGCCGGGTTATACCCCGTGGCGTCTGCCCTGTCGGGTTGTGCGCAAACCCAGAAACAGGATGCGCTCCTCGATTATACCAAGTCGGCGAAGCAGATGTACGAGGTTGCTCTCGAGGAGTTCGACGACGAGGACTGCGTGGAGGCGGACAAGCTTTTTCAGGACGTGCGTCGGCAGTTTCCGTACAGCAGGTATGCCCCGCTGGCGGAACTGCGAATCGCCGATTGCCACTTCATCCAGGGCAGTAACGCGGAAGCCGCCGTTTCCTATCAGCATTTCGTTCAGACACACCCCACTCACGAGGAGGCGCACTACGCCGCGTACAAACGGGGTGAGGCCTACTACGAGATGATTCCCGGCGACTGGATCGTGACGCCGCCTCCCCACGAGCGGGATCAGTCGGCCACCCGGGACGCGCGCTCGGCCCTCGGAACGTATCTCAAGAACTATCCGCAAAGCCCGTGGAGGGAAAAGGCGACGGATCTCTTGAAAGAAGTCGTCAACGCGCTGGTACGTCATGAAATGTACGTGGCCGAATTTTATTTAAAGCGAAAACAGAGGAAGGCAGCGGCCGTTCGGCTGGAGGGGATCTGGATCCATTTCCCGAACTCCTCCCTTGTTCCGGATGCCATGTTCCTGCAGGCCAAGACTTTCCTGGAGATGGACAGGGTTGATGAGGCCACGCGGGTGTTCAAGGAGATAATAGCGCGTTACCCTGACCACCATCAGTCGCTGCGGGCCAGAGATTACTTGCGTCATATGGCGGTCAAGACCGCCGAGTCGAACAGGGGCAGCGATGGATAAGAAAACCCTACAGAGGCTGGAGCGAGGCCGGGAGCACTATAAAAACCGCGAGTACGGCAAGGCAGAGCCCTATCTGCTCAAGGTCGCGCAGGAAGAGACCGGTTTCGCAGACATCATGAACATGCTCGGCGTGATCTACCACGATCGCGGCCAGGTGGCGCTCGCGCAGGAGTACTTCGAAAAATCAATCAGGATCAACCCTCGATACACGGAGGCAGCGCTCAACCTGGCGGTCACGTACAACGAGCAGGGCATGTACGACCAGGCCAAAAAGATACATGGGCACGCCACTTCCCTGCAGTTCGACGAGGAGCGTGAGATAGAGCCCTTTGCGAGGGGCAAGCTGACCAATATGCACGCGGATCTCGGCCAGGCCTACGCAGAACTGCAGATCCTGGACAAGGCCATCTCACAGTACCGGGAGGCGCTTTCCCTGAGCCCGGGTTTCGTGGATATCCGGACAAGCCTCGGACAGCTGCTAAAGGATGCGGGACATCTCGAGGAGGCCGTCCTGGAGTTCGAAATGGTGGAGAAGGAACGCCCCGGATACATTCCGGCGATGGTTTCCCTCGGCGCCACGCTCTTCGCAATGGACGACAAGAAGAAAGCAAGGGCCCAGTGGGCTCTGGTTCTCGAGCAAGATCCTTCCAACCGCACGGCGGGCATGTACTTTCGCCTGGTGGATCAGATGCTCGCCCAGGAGGAAGCCGCGGTCGCGGGTATGAACCTGGAGGTCGAGGAACCCGGCATCGCCGCAAAGAGCGAGGATGTGGACCGAGCGAGTGATCTCGATTTCTCGTTCGACGGTGAGCGGGCGTCGGTGGCCCCCGTAGCGTCCGTCGATGAAGACGCCGACGACAAGTAGCTACTCACCATCCTTCGCGCCCGGATCAACTCCCGATTCCTCGATGTACAGAATCTTGCGGATCTCCGCGAGATCTCGATTGGTGTCGTCAATCCACTTGTTATCGAGACCCAGCCTGATCGCCAGCTTCAAGGTTCGCTCCCACTGGACCACCGCCTTGCGCAGAAGAACGCGAATTCGATCGCCCAGTATCTCGAAATAGATCTTCCTCGCCTCGCCCTCGATGTCGTCCGGAACGGGAGCAAACAGGATATCCTTCCAGAGGTGGTGGTAGAGGGATCCGATCCGGTAGGCCGCAGCCGCGGCCCAGTGGGCGTGGCCGATACGGATCACCCTGGTGTACAGGCGCTGAGAGTCGAGCAGCAGCTGCGCTTTCTTTTCCAGCATCTCTTCGATCAACGCCTCGTCCGACGGAAGATTCACCGAGCGCATCTCGTCGTGCACGATCTGTGCGAGTTTGAACTGGGCCATCGAGTAGTGATAGATGGAGTCGTTCGGTCCGACGCCGCGCCCCGCCCGATACATCCTCACCGCCTCCTCCAGCACCCAGCGGGCATCGTTCTCGCGCCCGATCTGCATCATGGCCGATCCCTTGCGCGCAAGCACTTCGATTCTTTCCACTCCCCTGAGATCCTTTTGTTCCTCGAGGAGACGATCGAACACCGCGACAGCGTCGTCCCAGGCCTCGAGGTTTTCATATGAGCCGGCCAGCCGGAAAAGAGCGTCGGTAACGTCCTGCGATTGCGGATGCCTCTCTATCAGGCGACTGTATGCAGCTGCGGCCTCAAGAAACCTCCCGAGCTCGTCGTAGCACAGGCCGGAATTGTACAGGGCGAGGGGGACCAGATCCGAATCGGGGAACTCGTCGATCAGTCGCATGTAGTTCCCCACCGCTTCGTCGCAACGATCGGTCCGAAGCAGTTTGCCGCCGCGGGAAAAAAGCTCCGTTGCGTCGTAGGCGTCCAGATAGAGCCGCTCGCCGTCGCGGGTTGCCACCACGTGAATCGGGTCGACCTTGCGCGGGGTAGTAGCGTCGTCAACCCGAGGTCCGACACTTGCACCGCATGCGGACAGGACGAACACCCCGGCCAGGAGCGCCCGGTGGGGGCATAGACAGATCATTCCGAGTCTTCTTGGAGGACCCTATCTGCGGCGCGAGAAAGGAGATCGGCGACTTCCTCGAGCAGTTGCCGATCGTGACTGCTCCATTCCCTGGAGGCGCCGTTGAGGATCAGCCATATCAACGCGGGGCGCGCCTCCGACGGCTTTATATCCACGCTGAGCAACGCGGTCGCCGGCTTTCCCAGATCGTCTTGCCAGAGGTGCTCCCACGCGTTGTCATTGATGAGCGACGTCGGTCGAAAGCGAGAGAGCGCCACCGCCCCATGAGCATTTTCCTGTGCGCGGAGGAGAGCTTCGATCCCCTCTCCCTCGAAAGTATTCCCGGGTTGCGCCCTTTCCCAATCTCCCGCGGCGGCCAGAAGGGTTACGGAATCGGACTTGTTCTTTTCTGTGAGCTTGTGAACCAGAACGGCGCCGTCGGTGCGAAAGTCGCAGCGGATCTCTTCGAGGAGATCTCGGTCCCTGGCCTCACCGGAGCGCTGATCGAACAAGATCTCGTGAATGGCCAGCATGAGCGCTCGCCTGCGGTCAGCGTACCGCCTGAAAACTTCTCTTCTTTCTTGCGTTCCCTTCATCGACAACCTCCAGCGGAAGAAACTAGATCCAGTGGTGATCTTTTGGAACAATAATTTTTAGCAACTTCGGATGAACTACAACCTCGAAATGATCCGACTGTTTAAACTCGTCGCCGTCAAGCTGGGCAGGAAGGCGCTGATCCTTGTTGGGTCGCAGGATCTGTACCTGTATGTGCTTTCCCTTCAGGTTGGGAGTGTGGGAGACGCCGATCTTGTTGAGCAGGCCCTCGGTGAGCGGGTTCTTCTTGTGGGCGACGATGAGCTTGCTGGTCCAGTCGCGGGTTCCGGTGAACGGCACGATCTCGAACATCCCGTCATCGTGTCGCGCCTCCAGGTCGATGATCCATTCGCCCGCGTACAGCAGAGTGTTGCTGATCACGAGGTCGGAAAGTGAATCGAACTGGTGCACATGGCCGTCCACGATGATCTCTGCGGAGAAGCGATCGCGGGTGATCCAGTTGATCGCGAGTTTGTGGACCGCGGCGCGAACGTAGACGGCCTGATCGCGATACATTTCGCGCCAGATCGGCATCTTCTTGACGATGTCCTTTTCCCGGTTTCGAAAGGCAAGTATCGACGCCGAGAGCCCACACCCCATGGAGTCGAAGAAGAGATCCCGCGCCATGGCGGTCCCCCCGTCGTAATAGGCGGTGATCTCGCCCACGTCGAGCCAGGTCGTGTGCCCTGCCTTGATGGTTTCAACGTTCTTCTCGAGGGCGCTCTTTGCAACGGAGATGCCGAATGACTTGCCCTGGTCGTTGGCGGTGCCGGAGGGGAGCATCCCCAGCTGAACGTGGCTGCTCTTGCCCGCCTTGCAGATACCCTTGGCCACCTCGTTGAAGGTGCCGTCCCCGCCGAGGTAGATCACTGTCTTGAAACCCTCTTGCGTGACGGCCCGGGCAACCATGTCAACTGTTCCGGCGTTCGGTAAAGTCGGGCGAAACTCGTGAACGATGCCGTGCTTGAGAAGGATCTCGCGCGCCTTTTCTATCCTCAAGGCCGCCTTCCCGCTACGGGAGGTCGGGTTGCCCACCAGGAGCACCAGGCCGAGGTTTTCCACGGTGCCCGGTTCCGAGGCATCTGGCACATCTTTCCGAATCATGTCCTGATTCTGCAGGCAACGTGCATCGTTTTCAATGATTGGATTGGATTTATCCCAAAACGGCGAAGGTGACTCCGGCCTATTCCGGCGGCTCGTAGTCGCCCTCACACACGCCGATGTCGTAAAACAGGTAGATGAGCACCCACTCCTGGGCGCGAACTGCAGGTGACGGTTCGCTCTCCACGACTTGATAGGACGAGAAGAACACCTTGCCGCAATCGTAGGGGAACGTCACGGTCAGCGGGCTGCCCGGCGATTCCTGAAGGTCCGTAACCCATACCGTGGGTTCCACCATGCCGCCTATTGAGCCGTTGTCGAGTACGCCGTGGCCATCGTATCCGCTGGAAACACTATCCATTACCACCCAGGCGCCGTGGAAGGGGAAGGAGTCCACGTTCTCGGTGGGCGCCACCACTGCAAGCCACTCGCGCATTTCCTGATCTTCTATCTTGCCGGTCGTCGAGTACTGGGAGCCGGATCCCGGCGATGTTCCCGTGTCGTCTCCCCTGAAATCGATGATGTCCGGGAAGGGCTGCTCGGGCCACTGTCCCGCGTAGCAGGATCCGTAGATCTTGCCGCCGGCTTCCACGTAGGACTTGAGCATGGGAATGTGGTCTGCGGCGGTATTCATACCGCATATGCACGGGAAAAAGACCATGTGATATTGGTTGATCCAGCCCTGGCCTTGCGAAAACATGGAGGACGATTCGCCGACTGCCGACGGGTAGGTCTCTGAATCGTTGTACATGTCGAAGTTCTCGGTACCGGACTCGACGTGACCCGTGGCGTCGAGCTGAGCCATGCCCATCTTGGCCAGCATGTCCTCGGGGCGGTCGTACCAGTTGAGGAGCACCGCGTAGTTGGGAATCTGGTCCAGCCCGTCGTCAGTGCCCACTCCGGGAAGGGTAGTTTTCTCGATGGGGATGTCGTTGACCACGTCCTGGATCACGGTTATGGATCGCTGCCGCTGGAAGAAGCCCTTTCGCGTAACCAGGTTGCGTTCACCCGCCGGCACCTGACCGATGAACCAGGTTCCGTCCGCGTTGGTCAGCGTCCATTTCTGGTCGGTCATATTGTCGCATGTGTAGCAGTAGACCTCGTCTGGAATGTCTGCCCCGTCCCCGTTGGTCATGTACACGAGGGCGCCGGAGATGGGGAAGCCCGTCGCCGACACCACCGTGCCGGCAAGATCTCCGAAATAGCCGGGCCCTGTATCCGAGTCGCTGTCGGAATCGCCGTCGCTGTCCGAACCGGCAGATCGGCTATCCGAGTCGTCGCTGCAATTCGCCAGGTAAAATGTCCCGAAAATTGCAACGAGCACGTAGATTATTGCCCGCATTTTCATGATTGGCCTCCGTTATTGGTTCTGTTCCGTCATGACCATCGTATACGTTGTGCATACATATCGCGTTGATGGCTCAAAAAATAATTACGGCAGACCTGTACACCTGTACAGCCTATTCCGGCGGCTCGTAGTCGCCCTCGCACACTCCGACCTCGTAGAACAGGTAGATGAGCACCCACTCCTGGGCGCGAATATCAGGTGACGGGCTGCTCTCCACAACTTGATATGTCGAGAAAAACACTTTTCCGCAGGAGTAGGGATAGGTAATGGTCAGTGGATGACCATTGTTGTTCGCCACATCCGTAACCCAAGTAGTGGTAACCACGGGCCCTCCGATGGTGCCGTCGTCGAGCACGCCGTGGCCGTCGTAAGCGGTGTCGTTCAGACTGTCGACCAGGATCCAGCCACCCTCGAACGGATAGTGGTCGAGGTTTTCTGTCGGCGCCACCACCGTGAGCCAGGCGCGCATTTCCGGGTCGTTGATTGTCCCGAAGCTGTCCCACAAACCGATGTTGCCCGGATTGTACACGGTGTCGCTGCCATTGAACTCAATCACGTTCGGGAAAGGCTGCTCAACCCATTGTCCCGCCCAGCAGGATCCGTAGATCTTGCCGCCTTCTTCCACGTAGGTCTTGAGCATAGGAATGTGGGATCCGGCGCTCAGAGTGCTGCAGATGCACGGGAAAAAGATCATGTGATATTGGTTGATCCAATCTTGACCTTGCGAGAACAGTGAAGATGATTGTCCAATCGCCGACGAATAGCTCCCCGAATCGTTATACATGTGGAAGTGTTCGGTGCCGGGCTGGACGTGGCCCGAGCCGTCGAGCTGGGCCATGCCCATCTTGGCCAGCATGTCCTCTGGGAGATCGTACCCGTTGAGGAGCACTGCGTAGTTGGGGATCTGGTCCAGCCCGTCGCCTGTGGCTTCTCCGGGGAGGGTTGTCAGATCAACGGGGATGTCGTTGACCACGTCCTGGGACACGGTTATGGCTCGCTGCCGCTGGAAGAAGCCCTTTCGGGTGACCAGGTTGCGGTCTCCCGCCGACACCTGGCTGATGGCCCAGGTTCCGTCCGCGTTGGACAGGGTCCATTTCTTGCCGGTCATATCGTCGCACGTATAGCAGTAGACCTCATCGGGAATGTCGGCCCCGTCCCCGTCGGTCACGTACACGAGGGCGCCGGAGATGGGAAAGCCCGTCGCCGATCTCACCGTGCCGGCCAGATCTCCGAAATAGCCGGGTCCTGTATCCGAGTCGCTGTCAGAATCGCCGTCTGTGTCGGTATCGCCGTCGGTATCTCCATCGGAATCGCTGTCCGAGCCGGATTTGAACCCGTCATTCGCCCCCTCGCAACCCGGAACGATCGCCCACAATAATGCGATAAAAATCAGTACTGATGCACGAATAAACATTTTCTCCTCCACCTGGCCGCGCGGCCCATAGAAACGGAAAACCGAGTCATCTTTTGTCCACCTACTTGTTCCTATTTATATTAGTGCATTTTCGACAACTATATTAATAAAAAAAATGAAGTGGTCTAAATTGTCTCGATAACGGCCATTCCCCGGGTGGCGTCATGAAGAGCGCTCGTGAGATCCGCAACGTATCGCTCATCTACCTCCACTGTCAGGATGACTCCGGATTCGATGTACTCTTCCCTGAGCTTGACGGCACCGAAGCGATCGATCACCGGGTACACGGCTCCGATAGAATCGAACGGGATCTCCACCGTCACCATTGCCTTGCGGAAGATTTCCACTCGTCGGGCGGCGCGCAGGCATTGTGCCGCGGTCCCGCCATACGCCCGGACCAGGCCGCCGGCGCCGAGCTTGATTCCGCCGAAGTAGCGGATCACCACCACCATCACGTGATCCAACCCCTGGCTATCGATGGCGGACAGGATTGGCCGGCCAGCGGTTCCGCTCGGCTCGCCGTCATCCGAAGAACGGTACAGATCCCCGATTCTGTACGCCCAGCAGTTGTGGGTTGCCTCCGGATCATTGACCGATTCCAGCCACTCGAGGGCCTCCATCGGGGAGTTTGCTCTCGTCGCGATGGCGATGAACCTGCTCTTCTTGATGTCCTGCTCGTGGGAATGCCGGGCGACGAGGGTCAGCACCGGATCATTCCTTTCCCTGAAGTTGCTCGGAGTAGAACCTGGCGAACGCCTTGAGATATGTCCACCCGGCCATCAGGCTCACGATGATGCCGGTGATCATGGAAGCCCAGGCGACCCATATGAGTACTCGACCGGGGGGAATACCGTACAGGGTCCAGGACTCCGGCAATACGCCGGGCATATTGAGAATCGCGCCGAAAAACAAAAGGAAGAACGCGTATCCGAGCAGGCTCGACTTGGCCCTGCCCAGGTTTGACGACGGCAGCTTGCCGCCCTGGCTGTGGACGTAGCTCCTTATCACCGTAACCGTGAACTCCCTGAACAGATAGATAATGAGCCACCCCATCCAGAACTCGCCGATCATCACTGCGATCAGGAGGGCACAGGATTCGAACACGAGATCGCCGAGTTGATCGATGAGC
This sequence comes from Deltaproteobacteria bacterium, assembly GCA_030621515.1. Taxonomy (GTDB): domain Bacteria; phylum Myxococcota_A; class Polyangia; order JAAYKL01; family JAAYKL01; genus JAUVAN01. The sequence goes on from JAUXHN010000017.1 coordinate 24,151, forward strand.
GAGCCGAGCTTTGTTATCTGGTTGAGCTTGCGGGCGACAATTCCGTCGAACAGGTCGGTTATCCCGGCCAGAACGCCGATGACCAGGGCGGTCGCGTGCATGTCCAGGGCAAACCAGAAGAACGCCAGGGTCGGAGCCGCGACGAGCCTGAACAGAGACATCAAGTTTGGAACGGTCAAGAGATCTTTGGAGAAGCTTCTCAACTGTCTACTCCAGGCATTTCTGCGGCTCGTCCCCGCCGTTGTCCCCGCCGTTGTCCGAAGCCTCCTGCGGCCCCTCGCAATCGGGTGCGTCCAGAGGTGGGCCGGGAACCAGATCAACCACGAACGCCCCCACCATCATCCTGACGGTCATCATGTGGGCTCCCGAAGCGGTCAGACCATCGTCGGGAAAATAGTCCGCCGCATCGGTGCCGGCTCCCTGTGCCGGATAGGCGAACGAACCACCGACCTCGCAAACGGCCTTTCGAAGCCACTTTCTGCAGGGTGGAACGCGATGGTCCTGGCAATTGTCCAGGGTAACCATGCCCACATCCCGGTACGGACGATTGGGAAGATCGCCCTCCTCGAAAATCTGCACCTCACAGTCCTCGCCCCTCGGAATCAACGGCGGACCGATGCGGGTAATACTCACAGGAGAGCATGACCACACGATGACGGCCGCCGTCGCAAGGATTATGCACCTCATTTTTCGGTCTCCGCAGATTTCTTCTCGAGCATCTTCTTCTTGCGCGCTCGAAGGGTTTTGCGAAGCATGGCCGCAAGTTTTTTCTTGTTCAGCTGCTTCGCCCGGGCGATGGCAAGCGCGTCCGGAGGGACATCCCGGGTCACGGTGGAGCCCGAGGCGACGTAGGCTCCTTCTCCCACCGTCACCGGCGCCACCAGTTGGCTGTCGGAACCGATGAACACACCGTCGCACAAAACGGTCTTGTGCTTCATGAATCCGTCGTAGTTGCAGAAAATCGTACCGGCTCCTACGTTGACTCCCTTGCCTATTTCTCCGTCCCCCAGATAGGCGAGATGGTTGGCCTTGGAGCCCTCTCCGAGCACCGTGTTCTTCAGCTCCACGAAGTTGCCCACCTTCGAGTCCTTCTCGAGCACAGCACCGGGTCTGAGCCTCCCCATGGGACCGACCTGTGCGTTTTCTCCCACCGAGGCCTTCTCGAGCACGGAGTACGCCCTGATCACCGCTCCTTTCGAGAGGATGGAATCGACGACAAGGACGCCGGTCTCGATGATGCAGCCTTGCGCAACTCTGCTCGAACCCCGTATCTGCACACCCGGGTGTATCTCCGTATCCTTTCCAATGGCGATTCCCATATCCACCCGAACGCTCATCGGATCGTGAATCGTCACACCGTTCTTCATGAGGCTCTCGTTGATCCTCGCGTAAATGATCGACTCGATTTTCGACAGATCGATCCTGTCGTTGACGCCGCTCACCTCCTGTTCGCCGGCCTCCACCACCGCCGTCTTCTTTCCCTTGCCCGCAGCCATCTCTACCAGGTCCGTCAGGTACATCTCACCCTGATCGTTGTTCGAGCGAAGGCTCTTGACCGCCCTTCGCAGGAACGCCGCGTCGATGAGGTAGATACCCGCGTTGACCTCGGCTATTTTCTTTTCTTCGCGTGAACAGTCCCGGCTCTCCCTTATGGCGACCACATCCCTCCCTGAACGAATCACCCGCCCGTACCCGGAGGGATCCTTCGGAACGAAGGACAGAAACGCGACGGGTCCGCCCGCGCGACGATAGGCCCTGGTCAGGGCGCTGATAGATTTCTTTTCGAGCAGCGGAACATCCCCCGACAGGATGAGCACCGGTCCCTTCACTCCTTTGAGCAGCGACAACGCCTGCAACACGGCATGTCCGGTTCCCCGTTGTTCATCCTGAAACGCGAACTCGACATTCTCGCCCCCGGGCAAGCCGGTCGCCGCCTCCATCACTTGTTCCCTGCAATGGCCGACCACGACCACGGTCCGTTGACACTTGAGCCTCCACGCGAGGTCCAGCGGGAAGCGGAGGAGAGGTCGCCCGGCGACCTCGTGGAGGACCTTGGGTTTGTCGGACTTCATCCGCTTGCCCTGGCCAGCAGCCAGAACAACAACCGCCAGACTCTGCATTTCAGCGTTCCTTTCGGCAGGGGTTCTTGCGCGACGCATAATACCCTATTACCAAAATCGGTTGTGAGGAAAGGAACCTTTTTGGGGTCGGGGTGTCCATACCAGGTGAAGGCCGCGTATTAAAACAAGGCCCCGGCCGGGGAAAAAACGAGACAACAAGCATTCATAGATCGAGCACTGTTCGAAGGGACACCTGCGTCCTCCAGATCGAGGCGAAAGGAAGGAAAACCATGAACGTTTCAGAATCAGCGATTTCAACCCCATCCCGGCAGACCGTGGAGATCATCGTACTGTGGAACTCCAACCCACAGATGGTCGTACACCGCAATATCGGTGACAAGGGTGTCCTCGACTTCACTATCGGCGAAGATCCCACCTGCGATTTCCCGATCCCATCCGAGCATCTGGCCGGAGAGACGAAGCTCCCCCTGGTGGAGCTGCGGTCTTCCAACGCCCACATCAACGTACCGCCGGGCGCCGACGGTGAGGTCGTATTCTCGGACGGAAGCGTCCACGGACTGGCAGCGGTCGCTTGCGCGGACGGGATCCATGACGGCACGAGCCTGCCGTTGATCTCCGGGGCCAGCACGGTAATCGAGCTGGAGCCGTGGACGTTCGTGATGAGGACCACTTCCACGCAGGACAAGTTCAGGGCGCCCCCGGGGACCGGTTGGAGGCCGAACCTCTTTACCGGCATCTCGGTTCTGGTGCACGCAATCTTCTTTGGGATAGTCGCGCTGATCCCCCCGGACGCAAGCGGTCTGATCATCGATCCCGACTCGGCTGGAAACCGTTTCCTCAAATACATGATCGTCCCTTCGGAAGCCAGGACCGAGGTGGTGCCGGAGATGCTCCAGAAGAAGGAGGAGGCCGTGAAGAACCTCGGCCTGCGCCACAAGGGAACCGAGGGACAGATGGGCGACAGGAGGGCCAGGCGAACCGACAATCGTTACGCCATCAAGGGAAAGCCCGACGTCAAGCAGATCCGACTCGCCAGGGACATGATGAAGGAGATGGCAATGAGCTCCGGCATCCTGAAGTTCATGAGCAACCAGGCGGCGCCCACGTCACCGTTTGGAAGCCACGACCCCATGGGTCGGGACGTGGAGAACGCCCTGGGAGCCCTGATGGGGAATCAGCCCGGAGCGAACTTCGGCTACGGGGGCCTCGGGGTGCGCGACACCGGTCGCGGCGGCGGCGGCGACTACGGCGAGGGAACCATCGGCGTGGGCAACCTGGAGTGGATCAAAGGCTCCATCCGGGGGGACGGGATCCCGTACAGGCCCACAGCGTTGAGGCCAAGGGACGGCGATCACAGGGCCATGGCAATCCCGGTCAGGACCGGCCCCGGCAAGATACTGGGCTCCATACCCAAGGACGTTATCCGCAGGCTCGTGCGTCGCCAGCTCTCGCAGATCCAGTTCTGTTACGAGAAGGGCCTCGCCAGGCGCCCGGACCTGGCGGGACGCGTCTCGATCAAGTTCCTTATAAACCATGAGGGTGTGGTCCGAAGCTCCGTGGTAGTCGGCTCATCCCTGGCCGACGCCGCCACCGAGCAGTGCATCGCCGGCGTAGTTCGCCGCATCGTCTTCCCGAGACCCCAGGACAACGGCGTCGTGATAGCCACCTACCCCTTCACTCTCCAACACTCCGGAAACTGAGAATTCGTACAGATTACGGTTCTCGGACGCAGAGCGCGGCGTGCTGGTCCAGACTGTTCCCCACGCCCACTTGGTCCGCCGAAAGATCGAAGTAGTAGGCTGTGGTCGGCTCAGCGGCCTCAGTAGAACTCCACATGGAAAGGAACTGTTGATCGTCTCTCGCGAACACGGCGGTCGGATACGGATCGTCCTCGATACACACGAGGCTCAGGCTCTCGAGCGCAGTGATGGACGGAAGCGACCAGTCGTCGTGCCCCGCGAAACTCCCATCGCACAATCCCTGTGCCGCGCTCCAGTTCACCGGTCTTCCGTCGCCCGTGCACTTCTCGCCGTTCCAGGTGTCGCCGTCGATGCAACGCCGCCACTCCAGGCCGCTCCAGGTGTCCACCACCGTGGAGCCATCGTCCGCGGCAACGAGAAAACGTCTCGGGGGATCCTGGGCCGGGGCGCCCGCGCGAACACATCGGATGGGCCCCAATTCGACAAACATGGCGGATCCCGTGATGGCACTGGTGAATGACAGGTAGGTGGGCCAGATATCACCAGGGACGATGGTGGAAGTGATCAGCTCCGGATCGTCTATCCCCGGAAAGATGTTCTCGTTGGTAGACACACACGGATAAAAGACGAGTAATGTTCTCAGCTCCGTGAGATCCGAAATCCGCCAGTCGCCGTGACCGGCGTATGAAGAAGTGCATGCAGCGCTGATGTCGTTGTAATAGAACTTGGTGGAGTTCCCGCAACACGTGTTGTCGTCCCAGAACTGGCCCTCCAGGCAGCGCTTCCATTCCAGCCCGGTTACTTTATCCACCACCACCGGATCGCTCACGGTACCCTCGATGTCGAAATCCACATCCGGGCGTTCGGCAGACTGGAGATCCCCGTCCACCAACCAGTAGCGATCCGAACCGCACCAATCGTCGTAAACACACTCGCCGACCGCAAGCGAATAGCCGTCGACGCAGGTGTCGCATTCGCTGCCCTGGTAACCGACCTCACACACCGCACAGGCGCCCCCGGCGAAACCCGTTTCGCACTGATAGCAACCCGCAGCCGGATCCCAGTGATCGTCGCACTGGCACTCGGCCTGGTTGTCGTCTAACTCCACGCATTCGCCGTGCTCCTCGTCGCAATCCATCACCACATCGCCCGCAACATCGCAGGAGTCGAACCACACCACATCACCATCTTCGTTGCATCCGAGGTGATGGTCATCCTGGCAATTCGGTTCCGTATCGATGTCGGTGTCCGTGTCGGTGCCCGCATCCGGATCGTAGTCGGCGTTGTCAATCACGCACCCGGAAACCACGATCGTCATGATCGCCAACCACAAATATCTGTCAGTCATTGTAACTCCCCTCGGTTCCTCGCTGTTCCTTCCCTTAATCGGACGTTTGCCGGATAAGTTGCCAAAAAAATGAATGGGTAAAGAAATAGCGCCTGTTTTTCAGTGTTAACCGCCGTGATGTCAAGACATCGGGTGGCATTTCGCAAAAGCGCGGATACCAATCCCGGGAAGACTCAAATCATTTCAACGGATGCTAATGCAGATCAAGCAGGCTGTGGCGGTGCTTCTTGTCCGACGGGCGAAGGAGGTCGTGCTCCAGGATGAGCGATGAAAAACCGAGAATCCTGTTGAAGGCGGATGTGCTGCGATGCACGTGTTCGTACGCATATCGTCCCAGGCCGCACACGGGAGGCTTGCCGGGCCGGTACTGAAAGATCCGGCTGGACGGCGTTTCGTTGCATCCGGACGAAGCCTGACTTTTGTCTCCGGCACAAATCGATCTCGCATATTCATCGACGTAATCCTCGTCGATAATCTTGAATTCCATGTTCGAGGAATTGTAGAAGACATGCCCGTCCAGCCAGCTCCCGTCGGGAAAGACCACCTGATTGGAGTCGACATTGAAAATGTCATTACCGAAGGCAAACGGCGCTTCAATGCCCATCATGTTGGCAAGGGTGGGGAGCACGTCGATCATACCCATGGGTTTGTGAACGGTGATCGGCCGATCGATTTTCCTGGACCAGATCAGGAACGGGCTGGTGTTGAAGCGGTTGTATTCGAACCAGTCGAGACTCTCCACGCCCATGAATTCCTTCACGGTATCGTAAGAGAGACCGGCCGGATGATCGCCGTACAGGGCGATGACCATGTTGTCCAGCAGCCCGCGGTTGTCCAGTTCGTCCAGGAAATATCCTATTGCCCTGTCGGCGTAGTGCAGGGACTTGAAATACCTGCCGAGCCTTGTCCCCTCTACATCGCCCGAGTAGAACTCTCCGTACTTGCCGAGTTCCTCGAACGGTGTGTGATTGGTCAATGTGATCAGTGTTGCGTAAAGAGGTTTGGGTGTGTTCTGGATGAAATCGAGGGACTGCTTGAAAAACGACATATCGCTCAATCCCATGCCTATGACGTCGTCGATCTTAAAATCCTTTTTACTGTAGAAACGATTGTACCCCAGCGTAGTGTTCATCACATCACGGTTCCAGAATTCACCGTTGTTCCCGTGCGCCGCAATGGAGGTATAGCCCTTTTCCCCGAGCATATCGGCCAGAGTGGCGTAATGGTTGTTGAAATGCGAGATGAAAACCGTGCCGTTGTTGATCGGATAGAGCGAGGTGTTGAATGTGAGCTCGCTGTCCGAGCTGGTTCCGGACGACTGCTGGGTGTAGAAGTTGTCGAAGTAGAGTCCTTGCCGGGCGATCCTGTTGATGTTGGGTGTGATCTCCACGCCGCCCACCTGCGCAAATATAAACGCCCCCTGTATCGACTCTGCGTGAATCACGATCAGGTTCTGGCCCTCGAGGAGGTTCGTGTATGCATTGGATGTTTTGGGTGCTGCGGTTCGTTCCTTGAAGAATCTCGCGACATTCTCGAAATCTTCATCGGTGATATTGGCAGAACCATAGGAAGAAACCGCGTACTTGATGATGTCGCTCGCGTGAAAGGTGTACACCCCGAACCTCTCCACCAGGAACGGCCGGTTCCATTGCTTCTGGAGACGGCTGGATTCCATCCGGGTGAGAAACGCCGCGAAGATGCCGAAGATAAGGAGCGAGACCAGCATGGTGGTGCCCGCCTTTCTCAGTCGATCGACTCGCGGCTCGGTGCTCGGGTCCATTTTGCCCCTGCGTCTGCGCCGTACCAGGAACACGGTGAGGGCGACCGTGTTGATCACGAAGAAAGAGTCGGTCCAGTGGATCAATGATATGGCGGCGTCGATCACCTGTGGAAGAAACTGGATCTGCGGCAACAGGAACATCGACAGCACCGAGTGATGGGATCGAAAGTAGATTGTGTCAAACAGGAGCAGGAAGCAGAAGACCACCGAAACCATAATGTAGTATACGTGCCGCCAGTTTCTCTTGAAGAGAAAACCAAGGGTTGCGAAGAAGGAAAAGACGGCCAGGTCGGAAAGAAACGCCTTGGGATCGAAAGGGAAATCCACCATCTTTATACGCAAGATGAAACCGCCCAGGATTGCGGAGGCGATGAAGACGGAAGCTGCCCGATCGATCTTGGGCGCCGCGAGAACCTGAAAGAATATCCTGCGAACACGGGAGAAGAATCTCTCGGTGACGAGTTCGTCGACCAGGTCCTCTGTCGATTTGTGGAAAGACCGACCGGATGCTGTGCTGTCTGCTGGAGTTTGAGAGACCACTGACTTGGATTTCATTGCATTGACTTACGTTATATCAAGAACCGAAAATAAATTCTGAACACGGCTTATACAATAAATGTTCTCACTTGAGGCGATAAAATGCCAGCATAACTTCAATTCCACAACACTCGATATTATTAAATACGGTAAACAGGGCAGTAATTACACGGCTACTGCATGTACCCGAGCTGTCTGAGCTGTGCCTTGAGATCTTCCGGGAGGCTCTCTATCTTGTCCTCGTCCGCCTCGGGCTTTATGACGACCTGGGCGGCGATCTTTCCGGAGGTCCAGTCGGCCTTGTCCGGTGCGGCGATGAACTGCCCCAGGGCTATGCGCAACGCGCGCAGGGCGATGGGATGTCTCTCGTCCACGTCCATTTTCTCTCCAGGGTCTTGCGCCAGGTTGTGGACATAGGTATTGACCGGACCGCGCATCCGCATCTTCCATTTTCCCGTGCGGACGCTCCATTGAAGATTGCGCGAGTCGGCTTCGCTCCAGAAGCTGGAAAAGGCCGCACCCAACGGGTTTTCGAGTGTGCCGTTGGCGGCCGGGATCAGATTGGCCCCCTCCATCCCCTTGGGGCGGGCCTGCCCGGTAGCTGCCAGGGCCGTGGGAAGAATATCGGCCAGCCCGACGTCGGCCGATATACGTCTGCCCCCGGGCACCAGGCCTGGTGCGCGCATGACGAGCGGTACGTGAAGGAGTTCCTGGTGGAGAGTGTGGCCGTGCCCCACCGAATCATGATCGAAAAACTCCTCACCGTGATCGGAGCATGCAATGATGATGGTGTCGTCGAGCACGCCCAGGGTTTTAAGCCCGTCCAGAAAATGTCCGAAGTGCACATCGTGGTAATTGATCTCCCCGTCGTACAATGCTTCCAATCGGCGTTTGTCCCGTGCGTTGAGCTCGATTTTCTTGCGCTTGAACTGCTCGAGAATGTTCCCCGTGGAACGAGGCCTCACCGGACCGTCGTAGGATTGAGCGTCGTAGATCTTGAGGAATTCGTCCGGCGGGTCGTAGGGAACGTGCGGATCGATGGTCTGAATGTACGTGAAGAACGGCTTGTCGACATGCTCCTTGATGAACTCCAGACTTTCCTTGAAAACGTTCTGCGCGTCGGTGTTCTTTGTTTCCCGGATGTAGTTGACGTACTTGGTCCAGCCGCGGTTGAAGCCGAACTCCTTTGCCAGATATCCGTTGGCGATGAAGGCCCCCGTGGAGAATCCGGCCGCAAGGAAGATCTCCGATGCCATCTTGACCGACGATGCGAGCCTGGATGAGTGTCCGCGGGCCTTGTGGGAGTCCGGGTAAAGGCCGGTCAGAACCGATGCGCACGACGGTTTTGTCCAGTTGGAGTTGGCCTGGCAACGCTCGAATAGGGCCGATTCCCCCGCGAATTTCTCGAACACCGTGGACTTGACCCGCGTCTTTGCATATGCGGTGAGCTTGTCCGCGCGCAGGGTGTCGATGAGCAGGACGATCACGTTTCTGACCTTCTTGTCAGGGACCTCCACCTTTGGCGCCTTGATGCGAATCGCGGGATCTCCCAGGGCCAAACGCGCTTGCGCGGGGCCACTGACGATCAACTCGATACGAGCCAATTTCCCCGCGACGGAGCCCAGATCGACCATGTCCTCTTTCCAGTCGGAAATCCCGTACACCCCTTCGAACAGATCACCGGGCGGGCCGCCATCGGCGTCCGTCACCCTAACCTTGAGCTTTATCTCCTCGATCTTTTCCTGGCCGGGCTTCGAGGCGAAGGCGCCGACAAGACAAAGGGAGGCATTGGCGGGGATCTGTGCGTAATACGCAAGCGTGGTGTTCGACGAAAGCATCAGGGCGGCGCGCTCCCGGTCTTTCACCTTGAATCTCTGCTTGAGGCTGTCCACGTGGGGGGGCGTGAACCCCCTGGGCGTATTCGTCCCCTGTGGGATGATGCGCAGGTAATCCACCGCGAACGCGGCATGGATTCCGTCCACCATCCTGTCGGATTCTTTATAAATGAGCTTGAAATAATTCTCGCCGGCCTTGGTCTGCTCTTGCGTGGCTTCGATCCTGTGTATTTCCCAATCGTTGCTCTTGATGGAGGTACGTTGCAGGGGTTTGTCGTTGAGATACGTGGAGAACACGTCGATGCCGCCCTTCTTGACCCGGATCTCGAAGGTCAGGGGCTTCGCCTCGGCCAGGCTGAAGTAGAGTCTGGAGGGAGACTTGGTAGCCCAGGTAAACGCCACGCCGTTCATCAAGGTATCGTTGCCCCATCCGCTCATCCATCCGCCCAGAGAGTACTTGAAACGGGCCGCAGTGCCGAAGTCGACGAACTCGCCGTGGTGGTAGACATCGGCCATGTGAACATGCTCGATGAGGTCGAGCGCCTTTGAGGTGCCTGCCCATGGCGTGCCCACGGACGACGGATCGTCAGTTTCGGGCCGCGCGCTGTCGTCGTCGCCGCCGCACCCGGCAGGCAACGTCGCGCTCAACACGAGTCCCGAGCCGGCCACCAAAAAATCACGCCTGGTGAAAATGAAATTATTTGGGTCGTTCATGGTCATTGCATATCAGATTGTGTCTACGTGGCAAAGAACGCGGCTTCCAGACCCTGAATTCCCGATCAACTGCCTTCCCGCGCCGCTCGCCGGCAGAAAATCCGTAGGATCTCGATGGTCGCGGAGGTGATACCCGGAATGCGACTTACCTGACCCAGGGTCGACGGTCGCGCCGCCGAGAGCTTCTCGACCGCTTCGCCGCGAAGGCCGGGGATAACGTGGTAGTCTATATCCGGCGGGAGACGCACGGAATCCACATCCGAAAGTCGCTCGGCCGAGGCACGCTGTCTGCCGAGATAGCCCGAGTACTTGATCTCCACCTCCACGCGGGCCAGGGCCGCCGCCGGCTGATCCGTGATCCAGGGGGCGAAGTGCGCGATATCGGTGATCCTCACGGCGTCGCGCCGCATCAGGTCGTAGAGAGACGTGGGCTTCTTTATCCGTGCCAGGCCCAGGTCATCGAGGGCGGCGTTCGAGGCCTTTGTCGGCGTCAGCACGGTCTTTTCGAGGCGCTCTCCGATTTCCCCCACGACTCTCGAACGGGACCGAACTTCCCTGACAACCCGCGCGCTGATCAGACCCGTGCGCTCTCCCTCGTCCACCAGCCGCTCGTCTGCGTTGTCCTCCCGAAGAAGCAGTCTATACTCGGCCCTCGATGTGAACATTCGATAGGGCTCGTCCACGCCCCTGACGGTGAGATCGTCTATCATTACTCCCATGTAAGACTGATCGCGGGTGAGATCCAGGGGGCGGTCGCCCAGGATCGAGAGCGCGGCGTTGGCCCCGGCCGCCAGACCGAGGGAAGCGGCTTCCTCGTAGCCGGAAGTGCCGAGGATCTGTCCGGCGAGGAACAAACCACCAAGACCGTCCACCTCCAGCGAGGGGGTAAGGCAGGTAGGTTGAAACGAGTCGTATTCGACCGCATAACCCCATCGGACAATCCGGGCCTTCTCGAGTCCCACGATAGCGTGGATCATCTCCTCTTGAACCTCCCGAGGGAGGCTGGTGGACAGCCCGGATGGATAGATCTCCTTCCCCTGCGTGTCCTGTGGCTCCAGAAAAACCTGATGGCGATCCTTGTCGGGAAAGCGGGCGATCTTGGTCTCGATGGAAGGGCAATAACGCGGCCCGATCCCGGTGATGGACCCACCGTAGAGCGCCGAGGAGGCCATGTTGTTCCGGATGATCTCGTGTGACGGTTCTCCTGTGTAGGTAAGAAAACAAGTTCGCTGGGGGAGGGATACTCCGATTGTGTCAGGATCGAAGAACGGGGACGGATCATCACCGAATTGCTCCTCCAGCCTTGAAACATCGATGCTGTCCCCGGCGAGTCTCGGGCACGTGCCCGTCTTCAGGCGAAACATGGGGAGACCGGTTTTTTCGAGGGATTCGGCCAGCTTCACAGCGGAACCGGCTCCCATGCGACCGCCCGGGATCTCCTGGTCTCCAGTGAAGAGCATCCCCCTCAGGAACGTGCCCGTGGCGACGACTACCGCCCGTGCACGGACCTCGCCCATTTTCGAAAGTTGCACACCGGTTACTCTGCGCTTGCCGCCCTCGCGGGACCATGTGATTCCGATGGCCGCATCCTCGATGACCATACTCTTGCCATCGATCCGGGCAAGTTCCTCGGTCATTCTTTTGACGTAGATTTTCGAATCGGTCTGGACTCGCGTGGATCGAACCGCCGGCCCCTTGCGTCGATTGAGCGTTCTGAACTGGATGCCGGAGCGATCGGTCACCCTGCCCATCAGCCCGCCGAGAGCAACCACTTCACGAACAAGATGACCCTTTCCCGGCCCCCCGACCGCCGGGTTGCACGGCTGGTATCCAACCTGAGAAACGTCGGGGGTAACAAGGGCGACCCGGGCGCCAATCCGCGAGGCGGCGGCAAAGGCTTCGCAACCGGCGTGTCCTCCACCTATTACAATAATATCAAGATGTGGAAAGGTGGCGCGGCTCATTGTTCAAACATCTGTTATCTTTGGATAATCAGCAAGACAATTCGTTTCACAACAGATATCGTCCGGGTAGCCCTTTTTGACATGTAAATGTGTTTACTATAATAATCTTCCATTAACGAGGGACAATAAATGATACATTGGGATCCGAAATCATTGGAAAAATTATTGCATGCGCAGGAAATTGACCTGAAAATTCGCGCTGCGGACATGGTCATCGAAGAACTTTTCCAGCGTTCCATGCGTGAAGATGCCACCTTGAACAATCTGCGGGCAGAATTCGCATCGATCGAGAAGAGCATCGATACGACGATATCTCAGCAGGAGATGTACCAGAACACCCTTGAGGAAATTCAAAGCGCCATCAAGGGACTTGTCTCAAACAAGTCGGGCGCATTCAAATCGCGCACGCGTTCTTCGACCGAGGCCCTGAAGATGGAGGAGGAGAAGCTCATTGTGCTGTTGGTCGAGACCGAAGATCAAATCCGCCGGTTGCGCGAGGATCTGGATGATGTGGAAAAGAAGATGAAGAAACGGTCTTCCGACGTGCAGTCTTCCCAGCAGGCGCCGGAAGAGGAGATCCGCAAGTTCAAGTCCCGCGTCCGGCGATTGGAAAAGCAACGTACCGAGGCAGTCAGGGGTGTTGCCCCCATTCTCCTCAAGAAATACGAAAGGTTGAGAACCTCCCGCTCCGGTATCGGTCTCACGACCATGGTCGATGGCATATGCCGGGAGTGTCGTATGCAGATGCCCACGGGTATTCGTTGTCGTTTGCTGAAAAATGAGCCCATTCACTCGTGTCCGGCATGCGGTCGCATGGTCGCCCGTATCGAGAATACTGTCGTGCAGCCGGTGATCACGGACTCGAAAACGACAGCTGCCAAGAAAAAGGCGACGGTCAAGAAGATGCGGGAGAAACGTGCTATGTTAAACAAGTTGAATATGGTTATAGGGGCGTTCTTTAGCGAAGTTGGAGGAGATTTATTGACTTATTTTTCTAAATACGATATTAATTTGGATAAAATAAGAAAAGAACTTGTTATTACCGATAAATGGTCTGAGCAAGAATTTGTCGATCTCAGCAAACGCCTCAAGGATTATGAGTATGATGTCGATATCCAAAACATAGATCTGGGACACTTACGTAACTCCCTCGTTGGACATAGGAATTTCCTACTGCGATTATTAGAAAACCCAAATTTGATGGAGCACGAATCCTTTACAGAGCTTCTCTGGGCGGTGTTTCATCTGACAGAGGAACTGGCTAAGAGAGGTGATCTGAAACAGTTGCCAGATACCGACTACGCACATCTATCCGGCGATATCAAAAGAGCCTACACCCAACTAATACACGAATGGCTGGATTACATGGAGCACCTGAAGGATAACTATCCCTATCTCTTCTCACTTGCGATGAGAACGAACCCGTTTGATCCGGATGCATCGCCGATAGTGAG
>JAUXHN010000089.1 GCA_030621515.1 Deltaproteobacteria bacterium
AGATGAGAGCCGGATTGCGCCGCGCCGCTGCGTCCCACGGTGCCGATGATCTCGCCCGCTTCAACCTGGTCCCAGTCCTTCACCGCCAGGGAGTCCATGTGCATGTAGTAGGTGCGAAACCCTCCGCCGTGGTTTATTGCGACGTAGAGGCCGCCCTTGCCCATGCTCTTGCCGGGAAATGATTGCGCTTCTTTGGGGCTCAGTTTCTTGCTGGCACCGCTCCCGGGAAGATCGACTCCCGCGAAAACCACCCTCCCCGGTGCGACTGCCCTGATGGGTTCCCCCTGGGGTGCGGTCAGGTCGGTCCCCTGATGGCCGGGACCGCCCTTTACTCCGCGTTTGTTGCCGAAATCGTCGAGGACCAGTCTCGGAACGCCGTCCAGGGGTGAGACAAGAGGCACACCGTTGAACTCTCCCGCCGGAACGGGTCCGGTGTCGTGGTAGTAGGCCAGCAGGCGGCGACGAGCCGTCAGGATGCGATCCTCGGGCTCGATCTCCCTCACATTGTCGCCGAAGAACCAGTGGGATACGTAGTGACGGTGCGGGCGCGCGGGGAAAGCCCGATCCAGGCTCTCATGCTGTTCCTTGTACACCCGCAGGATCGCGGCCGCCCAGTAGAGGTTGGAGTTCCACCTGGCCGCCTTCCAGATGTTGAAGGGGTACCTGTCCACCACCAGGTGTTTTTCCACCCATGCGCCCTCGTCGTCCATGACGAAGTACTTGTATTTTCCTTTTCGGATATGGGGCGCGTGCATATCAACGTCGATGCGCGTGAGCCCGTACCTGGTTGCGTTGTCCGGGGTCTTGGGGAGGCAACCGGAGCGGTCGCGCACAAGCGCCGCCAGCAGAAACGGATCGATCTCGAACGCGGCCGATTCATCGAGTATCGCACCGGAGTATTTCTCGAGGCGTTGCTCGGGCATTCTGCCGCAGAGCTCGGATAGCGCCGCTCTGAATTGGTCCCTGTCAATTTCGGGCGGCGATTCCGGCTCCGGGGGCCACATGTCCGGAGATACCCGCTGGTACTGCAGCTTGTGGCGGATCTCCACGTCGTGGCCGATCCTGCGCTGCCACGGCCACTTGCCCGCGAGGGTGACGCCCGCGAGGGTTGTGGTCACAAGCAGGATCATTATCATTGATAGACGTGTTTTTGACATCACCATTGCTTGTACAAGTAGACGTTGAAAAGCAAAAGGTGTTCATTTTTTCCAGTGCGCCGTTCACCAAAAAATTGGACGAAAATTTTCGGTAGTACTCGTGGTTCAAACCGGGTATATGATTTATTTGAAAAATATAAGAACCCGGTTGGTTCGAGATCTCATTGATGCAAATGGGCGTAAGTCTACGGGCAGTTGCAAGGAGAGAAAAAAGTGATCGAACAATGGAAATTATTGAAGAATCCGAGGCTCGCGGCCAGGTTCGATCTGATCGGAATGGTCACCGGCCTGATGCTGGTCTTCTTCATGTTTGGGCACGCGATGATGCTGGCCACAATCGTGTTCGGCATAGAAACAATGGACGGTCTTTCAATGTGGTTGGAGGATCTCTACCTGGCGCAGGCCGGCGCGGTGGCGATAGTCTTCGTGGTCCTGATCCATTTCGTGACCGCCGGACGCAAGCTCCCCTTGCGCGTCAACGAGCAGAGAATGATCTGGCGGTTGACCAGAAAACTCTCCCATCTGGACACCTGGTTGTGGCTGGTCCAGGCGGTCACCGGGATGATGATCTTGTTGTTCGTGGCGGTTCATCTCTATTTCGTTCTCACGACATTTCCCATCGAGGCGGTCAAGAGTTCGACGCGAGTGGCCTCCAATTTCGGCTATTTCTACGCACCGATGATTATCGTGATCTGGCTGCACCTGGGAATCGGGCTCTATCGCATATTCGTCAAATGGACACCATTCAACCGGAAAATCCTGAAGGTTTTCAAGTGGTTGCTCATACTCGGGTTTATCGCGGATAGCCTTTTGGTATTGAAAACCTTCTGGGCCATCGGATTGCAATACGTCAATTAACACGTTTCAAGGAGCTGCCAAATGGTGGAAACCATTATCACTGATGTCCTGGTAGTCGGAGCCGGTCTCGCTGGCGAGCGCGCCGCCATCGAAGCGTCGTCGTACGGACACGACGTGATCATGTTGAGTCTGGTGCCTCCCCGGCGCTCTCACTCAGCTGCTGCGCAAGGCGGGATGCAGGCTTCCTTTGGCAACAGCGCCAAGGGTCTCGGCGACAACCCGGACATTCACTTTGCCGATACGGTAAAGGGTTCGGACTGGGGCGCGGACCAGGATCGCGTACGCCTGTTCTGCGACCTCGCGCCGGTGGCTGCACGTCAGATGGCCCACTGGGGGATTCCATGGAACAGGGTCGTGGCCGGCAAGAAACAGTTGCCCAAGGACGGTTCGTGGATCGAGGACTCCAAGGAAAATGAGGGACTGATCACCGCGCGTGACTTCGGCGGCGTGGCCAAGTGGCGTTGCTGCTACACCTCCGACGGTACCGGTCACACACTGCTCTACACCATGGATAACGTGGTCGTACAACTCGGGATCAAGATGCATGATCGGATCGAGGCGATCTCGCTGATTTACGATGACGGAACGTGCTACGGGGTGGTGGCGCGAAACCTGCGCAACGGCGAGATCAGGGTGTACCTGGCCAAGTCAACCATCATCGCCACCGGCGGCGCGGGTCGGCTCTACGGCATGATGAGCACCAACGCGGTGATCAGTGAGGGTATGGGACAGGCGCTCTGCCTCGACACTGGGATCGTGCCTCTGGGCAACATGGAGGCGGTGCAGTTCCACCCCACCGGGTTGGCCCATGTATCCATCCTGATGACCGAGGGCGCCCGCGGCGACGGCGGCTACCTGCTCGACAAGAACCTGCACAGATTCATGCCCGAGTACGAACCCAAAAAAGCAGAACTGGCTTCCAGGGACGTTGTTTCGCGGCGCATGGTGGAGCACATGCGCAAGGGGCTCGGGATCGAGGAGGCGGGCGACCACTTCCTGTGGCTCGACGTCAGGCACCTCGGCAAGGAGCACCTCGAGACCAACCTGCGCGACGTGACCGAGATGGCCCGCGACTTCGTGGGCGTCGACCCGGTCAAAGAGCTGGTTCCGGTGCGACCGACCCAGCACTATACGATGGGCGGCATCCGCACCAACATCGATGGCGCCGCTTCGGGGCTCAAGGGGCTCTACGCCTGTGGGGAGGCGTCCTGCTGGGACATGCACGGCTTCAACCGGCTCGGCGGCAATTCGGTGGCCGAGACCGTAGTGGCGGGCATGATCGTGGGCCGCAAGGTGGCCGAGCACCTCGAAGGTTATGAAGTTTCCTACCCGACGCATGTCATCAGGGACGCCGTTGCCAGGCAGGAGGACCGGATCAATCGGCTGGTCAAATGTAGCGACGGCAAGGAAAACTGTTACGAGGTCTCTGCGGCAATGTCCGAAATCCTGGAGAAGCGGGTGCATATCTTCCGCCAGGGACCGGAGCTGGAAAAAGCGGTATCCGAGCTGCAGGAGGTATACGCCCGCGCGTTGAAGATCGGCCTGAGATCCAACGGCGTGGGTGTCGATCCGGAGCTGGCCCAGGCGCTGAAAATTCCGGGACTGGTCCGGATGGCGCTCTGCGTGGCCTATGGCGCGCTCAAGCGCACCGAGAGCCGCGGCAGCCACTACCGAGAGGACTTTCCCTCGCGAGACGACAAGAACTGGCTCAAGCGCACGCTGGCCCGCTGGCCCGAGGGGGCGGAGCTGCCCGAGCTCAAGTACGGAAAAATAGTAATCACGGAAAGCCAGCCCGGCGACCGAGGTTATGGCGAATCAGCACGGAAGGATTGATACAGTGGCACGAACTCTGACATTCAAGATTTTTAGATACAACCCGCAAGATCCCGATTCCAGGCCTCACATGCAGGAGTACCGGCTGGAGGAGTACCCCGGCCTGAACCTCTACATTGCGCTCAACAAGATCAGGGAGGAGCAAGATTCGTCGCTGCAGTTCGACTTTGTCTGTCGCGCCGGAATCTGCGGCTCCTGCGCGATGGTGATCAACGGCAGGCCCGGACTGGCATGCAAGACGCTGGTGTCGACCCTGTCCAGGACGATCACCCTGACCCCGCTGCCGGTCTTCAAGCTGGTTGGCGATCTTTCGGTGGACACCGGAACCTGGTTCAGAGAGATGGCGGAGCGCGCCGGTTCCTGGGTTCATACCGACAAGGAGTTCGATCCCGAGGCCGAGGAAGAGCGGATGTCGAATGAAAAGGCGATTGAGATATTCGAGCTGGAACGCTGCATCGAGTGCGGCTGCTGCATCGCCTCGTGCGGAACGGCCAACATGCGGGAAGACTTCATGGGGGCGGCCGGGTTAAATCGGATCGCCCGGTTCATGATCGACCCGCGGGACCAGCGGGACGGGGCCGACTTCTTCGAGGTAGTGGGCTCCGACGATGGTGCGTTCGGTTGCATGGGCCTGATGGCCTGCGACGACCTCTGTCCCAAGGATCTCCCTCTGCAAGCGCAGCTCTCGCGCGTGCGCCGCGCGATGGCAAAGGCGGCCTTCGCTCCCAAGAAAAAAGTCGCGTTTTAGTCGATTGACACTCAATGTAGAACGTTCTACAATCAATGTGGAGGCACATTGATGGAACAGATCGTGAGCATTCGAGAGGTAAACCAGCGGCTTGCGCGTTACCTCGAAGCTGTCGAGCGCGGAGATGTCGTGATAATCACCCGTCGCGGAAAGCCGGTGGCGCGCCTCTCTCCGATCGACACGGATCGAACCCTGTCCGGAGAGCAGAAATCAGCAAGAGCAAGGGTTCTCGCTCGGATGCGCGCCGGATATTCGCTCGGCGGGGAGCGCGTCAACAGGGAAGAGATCTATGACGAGTGAGCGCGTTACTCTCGACAGCAACATCCTTGTCTACTCGGTCGACCGCGACGCCGGTGACAAGCATGATCGCGCAATGGAGATTGTAGACAGCTGCGTCGAGAAAGATTGTGTCCTCACGCTCCAGGCGCTCGCCGAGTTTTATTTCGTCGCCACCAGGAAAGGGAAGATGCCGCGCGAGGAGGCCGAATCGCTGGTCGCCGATTGGCAGGAGATCTTTCCGACCATCCTCCCGAACGGAACCACCCTCAACAGGGCTCTGGGGAGCGTACGCGAGCATTCGCTCCAGTTCTGGGACGCCATGCTGTGGGCCGTGGCAGCGCAAAACCGAGTCGATGTGCTCCTGAGCGAGGACTTCCAGGACGGCAGGACCCTCGATAGCGTCAGGTTTGTAAATCCGTTTTTAGGGAACTGGAAGTTTCCCTGATCACATAAGTGTTTGTCGGAATTCCAAGGTCGCTCGAGACGACGGGACACTTGGTCAGGAACAGAAAGAAGATCTTTCTGGGATGGTCGTTGAGGCTCTCGTAGTTGCCCTGTCCCTTGGCGATCACCAGGTCTGCGGCGTCGAATTTTTGGACGAATTCGGGCGAGCAGTCCACAAGCCAGGTGCCGGGCGTGTCTGAGCCGTTGGAGATGACGTTGAACTTTTCGGTGAGTCCGGAGCGTTTCGCGTCGTCGAGGGTGGCGTCGTTGATCGTCGGCGCGCCCCGGACCGCCACGGTGACCTTTGCTCCGATCTGTTCGAGCAAGGGTCGATCGAAAACGATCTCGCCGGCGTTGTCGGCCAGGAACAGAACGTCCTTCGCATCCGATATGGCTTTTTCGAGTGTGTGGACGGCGGCCTCGTCCAGCGGTCTGGTCAGGGCCTCGTGAAATGTCTTTTCCACGTCGGCTTCCACGGCGGTCTTGGCGCCGAGATCGATGGCGTTGCCCGCGATGGAGAACTTCACGGCGGTCGCGAAGGGATCCGCGCTTTGCGCTATCGCTCTTACGACTTCCGGTAGAAGCCTGAGCGCCGCTTCCGTGTCGGCCTTCTTTCTTTGAAGATACGGGTCCGGATCTCCCGAGACCTCGCGAATCGCGCGGTGAATGTCCCGACCGATGACAGGGGGCGGGATGCTCCAGTCCAGCTGTTGCGCCAGGCCCAGCGTTCGGCGCAGCAACGCGTCGGTTTTCTCTTCATCGAGATCCAGGGCTCTCGCCGCTTCCAGCGCCTGGCGAAGAAAGCAGGGTATGCAATCAAAGTAGGTTTTCATTTTTCCTCTTGCCGCTTCGACCGTCCACCCCTGGAACATCGATCTTCAGCGACTTGATCTTGCGATACAGGGTGCTCGGGTCGATGTCCAGATCTCTCGCAGTGAGGGTGCGGTTGCCATCGTATTTTTTCAAGGTTTCGGCAATCAGCATCGCCTCCATGGACTTGAGGTTCATCCAGTCGCCCGTCTCGAGAAGACCACGCCCGCTCCCTCCCTCGTTGAGAGGAGGGGGCAAGTGTTGAAGCTGGATCATGCCGTTATGGCAAAGCACGAAGGCGTGTTCCAGGATGTTTCGAAGCTCCCTTATGTTTCCCGGGTAATCATGTTCCATGAGGACGGCGAGAGCTTCCCGGGAAAGACCGGGAACATCTTTTCCCTGCAGCCTGTTGAACTCGGCAATGAAATGTTCGAGTAGCAGGGGAATGTCCTGCCGGCGATCGCGAAGCGGAGGTATTTTAATGTTGATCACATTGATGCGGTAGAAAAGGTCTTCGCGAAACGCGCCGTCGCGGACCATCTTTGTGAGATTCTTGTTGGTAGCGACCAGGATTCTCACATCCACATGAACGGACTCGACGGATCCAAGCGGTTCGAATGTCTTCTCCTGTAACACCCGGAGCAGCCGCACCTGCATGGCCGAAGAGATATCACCGATTTCATCCAGAAGGAGCGTTCCACCGTCGGCTATTTCGAATCGGCCGGGCTTGTCACGCACGGCATCGGTGAACGCCCCGGCCTTGTAACCGAAGAGCTCGGATTCCAGCAGGGTATCCGGAAGTGCCCCGCAATTGATCGCGACAAACCGTTTTTTTCGTCTGGGAGATAGATCGTGAATGGCCCGGGCGAAGATCTCCTTGCCCGTTCCCGAAGCCCCGCTGATCAAGACGGTGCTGTTGCTGTCGGCTATTCGAGGCAGGAGATCGAAGAGCCGTGTGATGGCGGGGCTCACGCCCACGATGTCTGCGTGGGTGTGTTTCTCCAGTAGTTTCTTTTGCAGTTCCTCGACTTGTCTCAAGTCCGAAAAAGTCTCCACTCCTCCTATGACCTCTCCATCATTGTCGTGGAGAACGGCGGCCGAGATCTTTATCGGTATCCGCTCGCCGGTCGAATCGACGATATAGGCGGTCATGCCCATGACCGATTTGCCGGTGGAAAGTGTTTTCTTCAACGCGCAGCTGTTTTCGCAGATGTTTGCCCTGAAAACCTCGCTGCATCGTTGCCCTATCGCGTTCTTGCGGTTCACACCGGTTATTTCTTCGGCCGCCCGGTTGAATGAGGTTATTCGCCAGTCCAGATCGACCGTGAAGACCCCCTCGTTGATTGAATCGAGGATCACGTCGTTGTGATTTCCCGCTTTGGCGATCATTTGTTTAAATTACCCCACGGCAATGCAATTTGCAAGAATGGCATTGAATATTCATGCAAAACCGCACGGGTACGTAAGAAACATACACCTCATGGCAAAGTGCCATCTGGCGGAATTTATTCAGTTTGTAGCGACATTCCCGGATTGGAATGGATGTTGCTCAGGTATTTGGGTTGTGAGAGTGGGAATACCAATACTGCGAGACCGGATCTCGCCCGTTTTCGACGTTTCGGAGCGACTTTCGCTCATAGACGTGGAAGGGGGCCGCGTAATCGGGCGCGCGGAGGTGCTCATGGAAAAGGCCGGGCACGTCGCAAGAGCCGAGTTCATCGCTAAACTCGGCGTGCAGGTCTTGATTTGCGGCGCGATTTCCAGGCCGCTCGAGGCGATGCTCATCTCTGCGGGCGTGAGGGTCATCCCCAATACCTGCGGGGTAGCGGAGGAGATATTGGATGCATTTGTTTGCGATCAATTGACGGAACAAGCGTTCTTGATGCCCGGCTGCGGCGGCCGTCGTCGTCGTTTTCGACATCGCGGTGGACGTGGCGGGCCTCGAAGATAGAACGAAGAAAGGAAGAAGATCATGCCGGGTGGAGACAAAACAGGACCTTCGGGAATGGGGCCGATGACGGGACGCGCGGTCGGTTATTGCGCGGGATACCCGCAGCCGGGTTTCGCGGATCCCGCCGGATGGAGAGGCTACGGTGGACGTGGCAACGGCTGGGGACGTGGTGGTGGAGGACGAGGTAACGCCTGGGGACGCGGTTACAGAGGGGGTCGCGGCAATCAACACTATCCAATGCCGCCCGCGGCGCCGTTTGTTCCGACGATCACAAGAGAACAGGAGTTGAATGCCCTGAATCAACAGTTGGAATACCTCGAGACCTCATTGAACGAGGTGAAGAAAATGATTCAGGAAATGGAATCCGCGAAAGAGGGCGAATCATGAAAGTGGCGGTTACGACGACCGGGCCTTCGCTGGACGCGGCAATCGACCCTCGGTTCGGTCGCTGTTCGCACTTTGTTTTTGTTGAAACGGACGACATGAGCTTCGAGGCTGTCCAGAATCCCAATATATCGCTTGGCGGAGGCGCGGGAATTCAATCGGCCTTGTTGCTGTCGGAGAAAAACGCGAAGTTCGTTCTGACCGGCAATTGCGGTCCGAATGCGCATCAGACACTTTGCGCTGCAAAAATCGGTGTGATCACCGATTGCAGCGGAACTGCCAGGAATGCGGTCGAACAATTCAAGAACGGACAGCTGAATGCCGTTGACAAACCCAATGTCGCCGACCATTTCGGCATGGCGGCCGATGAAAGGATGCAGACAATGACAGGAGGAGGCATGGGCGGCGGCGGCGGAAGAGGTATGGGTGGCGGAGGCGGAAGAGGTATGGGCGGCGGCGGCGGAAGAGGCATGGGCGGTGGAGGAGGTCGCGGTATGGGTGGAGGAGGAGGTCGCGGTATGGGCGGTGGTCAGGGTATGGGTGGCGGTCAGGGTATGGGGCCGGCGGTTATGGGGCCGGCGGTTATGGGGCCGGTGGGGGTAAGCCCGAGCGCAAGCAGGCCGGGGATAATTGCTGTTGTGGACATGCAGGTCTGCGACTTGTGTGGAGCGTGTGAAGATTCCTGCCCCCTGGGCGCCATCGCGGTTGATGACACATTGCTTATCGACAGGAATAAATGCGACGGCTGCGGTCTATGCCTCGAAGTATGCCCTGTCGACGCGCTGTCGCTGCGCAAGGCGTAGACGGGCGGCAACACCGGAACATGAAAAAAGCCATGCGCATTGCGATCGCCAGTGGCAAGGGAGGGACGGGCAAGACCACCATCGCCACCAATCTGGCGGTAATCCTGTCATCGCAGGGTCGACCAACCGCCTATCTCGACTGTGATGTCGAAGAACCAAACGGACATATCTTTTTGAATCCGGTTATCAGTCAAAGAAGGAAGGTGACCATACCCGTGCCCGAGGTTGACGAGTCCAAGTGTACGCATTGCGGCGCATGCTCGAAGGCGTGTCGTTACTCGGGAATAATCATCATAAATCAGACAGTGCTCACCTATCCCAGAATGTGCCACGGCTGCGGCGGCTGCAGCCTCGCGTGCACCGAAGACGCCATCCGTGAAGTCCCCCGGCCGATAGGTATTGTCGAGAAAGGCGAGTCGTCGGACCGCGTGGCTTTTGTCCATGGTCTGCTCGATGTCGGTGAGGCCATGGCGCCTCCTGTGATCCGCGCGGTGCTCGAGGAGGCGCCGGTCGGCCATGTACTGATACTGGATTCACCGCCGGGAACTTCATGTCCGGTCATCGAGTCCGTCAGGACGGCCGATGTTGTGCTCCTGGTCACGGAGCCGACGCCTTTCGGTCTCAACGACTTGAAGCTGGCAGTGGAAATGGTGCGTGCGCTGGGGCTGCCGTTCGGGGTTGCAATAAACCGTGTAGGGGTGGGAGATCGGAAGGTTTTCGATTTCTGCGAACGAGAGAATATACCGATCCTGATGGAGCTGCCCGATGATCGCGAAATCGCAAGAGCGTATTCAAAAGGGAAGATGGTGACATCGGTGCTCCCGGAGCTGAGGCCGCTCTTTGAAAAACTGGCGATCAATCTGGAAGAGATCGCGCATGGGGCCAGACCGAAAATCGCACCTCCCGTCGAGCCGTCGCAAGCGCCCGTGAAACCTCCGCGGCTTCCTTCCGAGAGTCTGCCGGCCGGCATGACACATTCGGCGCCGGAGCTGGTCGTCATCAGCGGAAAAGGAGGCACCGGCAAGACCAGTGTTGTCTCTTCTTTTATTGCGCTGGCTCGGAGCGCCGTTGCTGTAGATTGCGATGTGGACGCCGCAGATTTGCACCTGGTTCTCAATCCGACAGTTCAAAAACGATGGTCGTTTTCAGGCGGGCACGAGGCTCGTATCGACGAGACCGCCTGTGTCGGCTGCGGAACGTGCGCCGAGCATTGCCGCTTCGATGCTATTCGACTCAAGCAGAACGGCGCGATAACCGTGTATGAGGTAAATCCCATATCCTGCGAGGGATGCGGGATCTGCGCTGATATATGTCCACAAGAGGCAGCAGAGATGGTTCCCTCGGTAAACGGGGAATGGTTCGTATCGGATACCTCCTTTGGCCCCATGGTGCACGCCAGACTGGGCATTGCCCAGGAAAACAGCGGAAAGCTCGTTTCTCTCGTGCGTAAAGAGGCCGCCGCTGTGGCCGATCTCGAAAAACGCAATATGATCATCGCCGACGGATCGCCGGGGATCGGTTGCCCGGTCATTGCCTCCATCGCGGGTGCTAGAATGGCGTTGGTGGTAACCGAGCCCACACTTAGCGGCCTGCACGACATGAAGAGGGTGGCACAGCTGACCCGGTACTTCAAAACAAAGACGGTGGTGTGCATCAACAAGGCGGATATCAATTCCGAGATGGCCGACCGACTGGAAAGGGCGGCGCTGGCGTTGGAGATCCCCGTGCTTGGCCGCATTCCGTACGATCCTGCGGTCACGCGTGCACAGGTGCGGGGCAAGACCGTGGTCGAGATCGGGGACAGCCCGGCCGCAAGAGAAATCCGGGCGCTCTGGGAGCGCGTACAAGAGGAATTGGCTTGAGGCAAGGATGCCGTGATTCGCAGTGAAGAAGCCTGACCAGACTAGTTCCAGTTCTCGACCGGGGAGTCAACTGACCACAGATTTACGCAGTAGGTTTCGCCGTCGGGCACGAATGTGGACGTGTAATCGCCCCAGTCGACGGTGACCTCTTCAAGGAACAAATCCGTTCCCTCGAAAACGATGTCGTCGTTCCAGGGTTGCATCACGTTTACTGCGGTCACGTCGATGATTCCCGCCGTGCCGAGAAAGAGCTGGGCGCAGTTCTCCATGTCCTCGCCGAAGCAATCGAGCCCCAACAGAACGCAGGTATCGCAGTCCGCGTACTGGGTCGTGCCCGACAGGTTGAAGGCCGCCACGTCCAGGTCGTACAACCCCACAGATAGTCCATGCCACGAGTTCGTTCCCGCGTACTGGATGTCGTACACATTTATCCCGATGAAGCCCCCCCAGTTGTAACCGCCGGCGGTAATGTAGTTACTCGGCCAGGTGTCTTCGACGGTATCGCACTCATCGGAATCGGTGTCGCTATCCGTGTCGGAATCCGTGTCGGAATCCGTGTCCGAGTCCGTGTCACTATCCGTATCCGAGTCCGAGTCCGAGTCCGAATCACCGTCGGAGTCGCTGTCCGAGTCGGCGTCGGTCCCCGAATCGGTGATCATGCTCGGGGGATCGGAGCCGCAAGCCGCGATCAGTAGCATTGAAAGCACTATTGTTATTTTTGAAAACCGTCCCATTTTATTCGCCTTTCTACTTGCTTCATTGTGTCTGAAAATTCCCTGTATGCCGGTGAGCGCTCACCGCCCGGGCCTCCAGGAGGGTCTGGCCGGCCGCTATATGGTAGCTATTTGTTACGGCGATGACAATGTCCGAGCCGCCGCCCCATGTATATTCGTTGATCCATTCTTGTGGCACTACCAGCTCGGTCACCGATTGATCCGGTCGGCAGATGAAGGTCGCGTCGTCCCAGTCCAGATTGAAATTGAGGGTAAGAGTCACCTGCCCCTCGCTCACGGGGAGCCACCCCATCACGAAGTCACCATCCCCGTTCTGAATAACCACCGGCCCTTCCGCAAAAGGAGAGGTCAATTGGGTGTGAAGGGGAAGGGAAGCCGGTTTCAAAAAGGGATCGGTGTTTCCCAGCCCCGTTCCGAAGAAGTAGAAGTCCACATTCTCGACCAGCCAGTCCGGCAAGGGGAGGTCGACACTATTGGCTGTACGGTAGTCGACGGTGTAGGCGCCTTCATCGGCATCGAAATCGATCGTCAGGATATCCTCCGCTTCCTCGGGGGCGGCCATTATCCGGCCCACATCGACCTCGGCGGGCGGCTCGGGAGGAGGAGGTTCTGCCATACCGGAGTGATAGTAGATCTCGCATTCAACGCCGTTCTTGGACAGAAAAGTGCCCTCGTAATCCGGGCCGTCGAGCGGACCGTATTGCTCCGAATAGACCACGGCCGAGAGTATAAGAGTCTCGGCGCCGTACTGGCTATCGGCAAGGGCGGTATGAACGAGGTTGACGATTCCCCACTTTTCGAAATCCGAATTCGTGTCCGTATCCGTATCGGTGTCCGCATCGGAATCGGTGTCTGTGTCGGAGTCGGTATCGGAGTCCGAATCGGTGTCCGTGGTTCCAACGAGAACCTGTTGCTGTTGCCAGCACCCGGCTGCGACCGCTGCTCCGAGGACCATCAAGATGGGAAATTTCAAATGGTTCATGCGAACGATTATATTCCAAATCAGGGCGCGGCGCGAAGGTTCGAATGCAAACACGGCTGGATCTGAATGAACCCCTTTTTGCGTCGAACTTCTTCCCACCATGTTCCCTGATGGTGTATGTTTGATCATCTGAAAAATTTTTCTTTAAAGGGAGATAACCACATGAACAAAATTCTCATGGCATTGTTGCTGCTTTCGTTTGTCGTGCTCGCCATGTGCACGGACGACGACGCGCAGTTCGACGCGGGAATAGACGCCGCGACTGACACGGACACCGACACCGATACGGACACCGACACAGATTCGGACACGGATTCCGATACCGACTCGGACTCGGATTCCGATTCCGACTCGGATTCCGACTCCGACTCCGATACGGACGACTGCGAGGGCGCGGGATACGAGTGTGTTATCTACGGAACCTGCAGTGGGACCGTACACGACACAATGACCGGTTGTGAAATGTGGGAAGTGTGCTGCGAAGGTGGAGATGCCGGCCCGCCGCCGGATTCCGGCCCGGCTTGTCCCTGGACTTGCGAAAGCTATATGGGTTGCGCTGGTATCGGACACACCACCTATAACTGCGGGATGACAGAGGTCTGTTGCGAGCCCACGACCGCCACGGGTCCCTGCGAGCCCGCGCATCACTGCGAAGACTTCTGGACGGGTTGTGGCGATGATCCCATCCACTTCGAACTCACGGGCTGTAGTGGCACGCAGTTCTGCTGCGACTAGTTTCCCCCGCTCCCTTTCAACGTGATAAACTCCATCAATAGGGAGGCAACCACATGAAAAAAATCCTCATGGCAACGTTGCTGCTTTCGTTTGTCGTACTCGCCATGTGCAAGGACGACGACGCGCAGGACGACGCGGGAACCGACACGGACTCGGACTCGGACGGTGATACAGACTCGGATTCGGACTCCGACTCCGACACGGACACGGACACGGATTCGGACACGGACACGGATTCGGACACGGATTCCGATACGGATTCCGACACAGACAGTGACACAGACTGCCCATGGACTTGCGAGAGCTATATCGGCGGCTGTCAGGGATTGGGCCACCCGCAGTACGATTGCGGCGGGGATATCTGCTGCGAGCCCACGACCGACACGGGTCCCTGCGAGCCGACGCACACCTGCGTGTTCGCCCTTACCGGCTGCGGTTCCGATATCACTCACTTCGAGCTCAGTGGTTGCGAGATCTGGGAATACTGTTGCGATTAGCCGGCTCAAATAGGTAACTCTGGTTTTTCCCTCTCCCTCCCAACGTGATAAACTCCGTTTCATGAGAACACATCGAGTAACCGTGGATGAGCTGGTCGACCTTCTTGTCGACAAGGGTCTGCTGTCGAAAGAACAGGCTCAGGACGCGAAGATCCGCAAGGACAGCCAGCGAGCAAGGCTCCGTATCGGGCAGGGCAATAAAGGGGTTCGCCCAAAAGGAGATCGCGCTGACGTTACGGCCGCAGAGGTGATCGCATCCCTGGAGTTCCCCAGGGGTGGTGTCGACGGCGCCGTTCCCCTGGACGAAACGGAGATCGTCCAGTGCCTCGCCGATGACGCCGGCATGCCTTTCAAGAAAATAGACCCGCTCACGCTCGACGCAGCGCTGATCACCAGCGTCATCTCGTTGCCTTTCGCGCGCCGCACGTCCGTGCTTCCCCTGGAGCGGGATCATGACAGCCTGGTCATGGCCGTCGCCGACCCGTACGACGAAGAGCTATTCGACGAGCTCCGCCGGCTTACCCGGACGGATATCAAGCTGGTTTTGAGTCCCCGGACGGATATCCAGCGCTTCATCACCGAAGTATACGGCTTCAGGCGCTCTGTGGCCCGCGCCGCCAAGGAGATAGCGCCGACCATCGATCTGGGCAACCTGGAGCAACTCGTACAGCTCGGCCGGGTGGATGAGATAGAGGCCAACGATCAGCACGTGGTGAACGCTGTGGACTACATCCTTCACTACGCTTTCAACCAGCGCGCTTCCGACATCCACATCGAGCCCAAGCGCGAGCACAGCCAGGTGCGCATGCGCATCGACGGTGTCCTTCACGATATCTACCGGATCCCCAAGCAGGTTCACCCGGCGATGGCCTCCAGGATCAAGATGCTCTCCAGGCTCGATCTCGCCGAGCGGCGCCGACCCCAGGACGGCCGGTTCAAGACAAACAAGGACGGCGACGAGGTGGAGATGCGAGTCTCCACGCTGCCGGTGGCGTTTGGCGAAAAGATAGTCATCCGCATCTTCGACCCGACTATCCTCATCAAGAACATCGCCGATCTCGGTTTCGAGCAAGACTGCTACCGGCAATACCTGGAGTTCATAGAGCGCCCCAACGGGCTCGTGCTCGTGACGGGCCCCACCGGATCGGGGAAGACCACCACGCTCTACTCCACCTTGCGCCACCTGAGCAGCGCGGACGTGAACATCACCAGCATCGAAGATCCCATCGAGATGGTCATCGAGGACTTCAACCAGATCGCAGTGCAGCCAAAGATAGGTCTCGACTTCGCTTCCGTGCTGAAACACATCCTGCGGCAGGATCCGGACATCATCATGGTGGGCGAGATTCGGGACCCGGAGACCGCGAACCAGGCAATCCAGGCAGCCCTCACCGGTCACCTGGTAGTGTCCACCCTGCACACCACCGATACCGCCTCCAGCATTACCCGGCTCCTCGAGCTGGGACTGAACCCGTTCCTCATCTCATCGACACTCGTCGGTGTGGTGGCCCAGCGGTTGGTGAGGTGCGTATGCGAGAAATGCCGTGTGGAGACCTTCCTCACGCCGGAGGAACAATCCCTCCTGGGAATAGAACCGCCCGAGAGCGGCGACCGGACGCTGAAAGTCTGGCATGGAGAGGGTTGCGTCGAGTGTCGTGGAACCGGACTCTACGGACGAGACGCTATCTTCGAGATGCTGGAGGTAAACGACAACATTCGCGAACTCATAAACAGCAGGGCCGACGCCGCCGAGATAATGCGAGCTGCCAGGGCCGACGGCACCGTTTCATTGCGAGAAGCAGCAGTCCGCAAGCTGGCCAACGGCATAACCTCCTTCGACGAGGTCATCAGGATAACCGTCGACGAGGACCAGAGATAGGTTCTTTGTTTCCAGCCTGAAGAAATCGGCGGTCGTTTTTTCGCCGCAAAGCGGCGGGGGAATATAGCCTGGGGTTTCTAACCCCAGGTATCGAAAACACATGGGAACATGCGTCCTGAAGGGACGCGGTCCTTTCATCGGCTAACGCTTTCCTCCTCCTCAAAATGATTCCGATCCCCCCTTTCCCCTATCAATGCTAAAATGCCTCCACGTTCACAACGAAAGGCTTGGGGCATGAGATACTTGCTTTTGACTTCACTTGCGACCGCGCTGATTTGCGGTGGGTGCACGGGCGGCTCGTCGGGCAGTGATGACGCCGGAACGACTGACACGGATACCGACACAGACTCTGATACCGATACAGACACCGACACCGACACTGATACGGACACTGATACGGACACTGATACTGATACCGATACTGATACTGATACCGATACCGATACTGACACGGATACCGACACGGACACCGACACGGACACCGACACGGACACCGACTATGACGCTGGACCGGATGGCTCCACCGATACGGATACCGACACCGATACAGACACAGACTGTACGACCGGGGTCTGCTGCGACACTTCGATCAGCCTATACCATCCGTCCACATATCCCTGCGACGTGATGACCACATTCTCATGCACGAGCACCGACTGCGGCGCCGACGCTCAGGAGCAGGACACGACTCAGTATTGCAGCGGAACGAGCGAGCTATGCAATGGGAGCATCGTGCCGGGCGGTTGGATAATGGCGGACGATTGCGCAACCGACAACATTTGTGAGTACGACACAACTGATTCCTGGTGCACCTTTTGTCCGGGCGGATGCACGGGTGGGGCGTGCGATCCGGTTTGTACATCGACTCCCGCCTGGACCAAGCACACGGTGGATGGGGCATTCGATGGCATCTGGTCGGTATATGCTGCAGATGTGGACGGAGACGGTGACATGGATGTGCTCGGCGCGGCACACTTGGACGATGATATCGCCTGGTGGGAGAACACCGCGGGAGACGGCACCGCCTGGACCGAGCACACGGTGGATGGGGCATTCGACTATGCCGTTTCAGTATACGCGGCGGACATTGA
>JAUXHN010000229.1 GCA_030621515.1 Deltaproteobacteria bacterium
CCGGATACGGCAGTGTATCTCAACAATACATCCTCCACCGAAACCCTCTATGTGGCGCTGGAGTCGGATACTCCGGGTCCCACCGGGGACTACGACATCACCTTCAACTGGGCGCCGCCCGCAGTGGGCAACCTGTGCGTGTGCGCCGTCATGGGAATCGCTCCCACCGCCGTCACGCCGGTAAACTGGACGGGCTCCTGGAGCGGATACACGGACACCTCCAACCTGGATCCGGCCAACGGATGCACCTTCGCAGAGGGTCCCGACGTATGGTTCGAGGTCACGGTTCCCGCCAACGCAAAGCTGACCGTCAACGACAACGAGATGGGTACGGGCCCGGCCACGGTGATCCACGTGGTGGACTCCTGCGGCGACCTGGCCATCTGCCCGTTCTCCGCGCCCGACACGGTGTCCTGGTACAACGAGGACCCGTCCAACCCGGCAACGGTGGTCATCGGAGTGGAGACCATAAGCCCGAGCGTGACCGCCGGAGCCATCGATCTGGACTTCACGGTCACGGCGCCCATTCCCGCCGGTGACGCCTGCGGAACGGCTCATGCGATATCCACGTTTCCGCACTTGCAGACCTACAATTTCGGCACCTACGATCCCGCCTGGCCGTTCGATCCGTCCTGTGCGGCGGCCAGCGGAAACGACATCTGGTTCGAGGTGGATGTTCCCCCGGGCGAGGTGCTCTTCCTGGAGGCCAGCCCGTTCGGGGGCGCCGACGTGGCGGTCTACATCGCGGACACTTGTCCGGTCGCGGGGTGCGTGGCCAGCTCGGCCGACCCGGACCTCGCCAACTGGTACAACTCGGGATCCTCGACGGCCACGATCTACGCAGTGGTCAAGGCTATAGATCCGTCAGACAACTTCGCCAACGTGGCCGTTTCTCTGAATGTCACCACTGCTTCGCCGGGGGACTTCTGCTCCGGCGCTACGACAGTGGACCTCACGGTCACCAACCCTCAAAACTGGACCGGCAATTTCAACGCCTTCACGGACGGATTCCTGGGTGGCACGGGTTGTTCCGGTGTGGCAATCGGTCCGGAGGCATGGTTCGAGGTGACAATCCCGGCGGATTCCTGGCTCCACGTTAACAACTCCGGGGCCGCTGACGCACAGGTGCAGATCCTGGACTCCTGCGCAACGAGCGATTGCCTGGTGGCGAGCACCAACAGTGTCTGGTGGCACAACGACGACCTGACCAACCCGGCCACGGTGATGGTTGCTGTTGAAGGCGACGGCATCATAACCGGCGCCCTGAACCTGGACTTCGAGACAACCGGCATTCCGCCAACTTGTGTGTACGATACCGGAACCTACGCAACATCCAGTTTACCGATGGAGACCTACTACTGTTATTCGTACACACAGTCGATTTACTATCCGACGGATATTTGCGGTACCGCCGGCGTAATTCAGCAGATCAGCTGGGACTACAACGGGGGAAGTACCATGGCGACGTTTAACGAAACGATCGTGATATACATGGGTCACACAACCAAGACCACATTCTCGAGCACCTCAGACTGGGTTCTGTCCTCGGGATTGACCGAAGTTTACAACGGTACAATTACCCTCGACCAGACTCCACACTGGATCGTGGTGGATCTGGACACACCTTTTGCCTACAACGGAACCGACAATTTGTTGATAGCTGTGGACAGGAACACGGGCACCTGGACGATCGGATCGTTGGCAGATTTCTATGCAGAGGCGGTGACGGGAAATCGGTCACTGGAATACCACAGCGATTCAACCAATCCGTCACCTTCCAGCCCACCATCGGGAACGAACAGGACCTATTTGCCGAACATAATTTTCGATTACTAGGTTCTTCTGTGCATCTTCAGTAGATAATGAACTACCAGACGCCGATGGTGTACTGGTGCTTGCCCGTTCCCAGATCAAAAACATCCAGGTAGGTCCAGTGAGCGGCGAAGATCTGGCGGTCCGACACCGCCAGGCCATCCACGTCGCCGGTGCCCGAGCGGGGGATTGGCTGGTCCCAGAGATTCCTTCCCCCGTTCAGATCGATGCAGGAAAGCCGCCAGCCGGCCTTGGAGTCTTGCATGGCGTAGGGAATAATGATTCGTCCGCTCGACACCGCCGCCACCTCCGGCGCGTCCTCCTCGACGGTGAGGGGATTGACTGAAGGAACAACCGTGAGCCACTTGGGCGTGATCTTCTTCTTCCCCTTTTTGCCGCCGCTCGAATTGTAGAGCGCGGCCATGGGAACCCCCGTCCCGGGACGCCTGTAACCGAGCGCGACGGTGGCCCTGGAGACCTTGTCGACGAGCACCTTCTCCACCTCCATGCCCACTATATTCGGGTTGACGATCCCGCCCGCGTTCCAGGTTCCGCCGCCCAGTCTTGAATACAGTCCCTCCTCTTCTCCATCGGTCTGGAGTCCCGTGCAGATCGCGTTCCGTTGAACCGTGCCCGCAGGGGTGATCTGTCCATTTATCAGGTTGACCTTGAGGATGCGCTTGTCCCTGGTCTCCACACGAGCGAAGCCCTGGTCGTCCCCGCAAATCCGATCCGTACGCTCCCCGAGCATCGCATTCCACACAACCTGGCCGTTGTAGATCGAATATGCCTTCAACACGCCGGTCGTGTCTCCGACCAGGATCTTGTCCCCGGACAGGGCCACCCTGGTGTTGTGTAGCTGGGAGGAATCGGTGATGGGACCGGTTTTCCACAGCCGCTGGCCGTCAATCGCGTTGAACGCCCCGAGGTGATCGAACGAGGTTCCCCCAGTCGTATTGAGAAATCTTATCCAGCCGATCAGATCCAGGACGCCGTCGCCGTTCACGTCGGCCAGCATGGGCTGCTTGTGACTGATCCACTGCATGTGCTCACCGAAAGACTGTCCCACGCTGCCGCCGGATCCCGGTCCGCCCGCCGGGGCAAATCCCTCGAAAGCCTTGCCCAAGCTTCCGCAGGCCCGGAATACCGAGAACCCGCCGATTCCGAAGACCATGAAGAGCGGAATGAGGATGTAGATCAGCCAGGTCCAGCTGGCGCCCGTGTTGATCCTGATGACCGGTTGAACCGGCATCCCCGGAGGCTGGGCCGCAGGAGGGGTCTGGGCCTTCTTCTTTTTCTTGTCCTCTACCCGTGAGACGCTCCCACAATACTCACAGGTTATCTGATCCGACTCCGGGTCGATCTCCAGACGCGCCCCGCACTCGGGACACTTTGTCTTCACCAGCTTGGCCATGATTCGATCCTCTTGTAATGAATTGTTGAAAAGCGACTATACCCCAAATGTCGGATTATCACTCCAGGAATGCACTCAATGACAATATGATGAACGAGGTGGCCGACGAACCCTTTGCCAGCGAGCACCCGCAACCGCTGTTGTTCGGGTGGTGGAACGGTACGGCGGCCGGGTTTGTATCTGTGTCCGTATCCGAATCGGTGTCCGAATCGGAATCCGTATCCGTGTCTGTGTCGGTATCCACATCCGAAAAAGAGAACGACCCGAAATAGGGAATGAAGTCGTGTTTTGAGACGGTGACTTTCATGAAGGTGTTTTCTTCCGGGGCCGGGCTCAAGGTGAAAGTGATTTGCCCGGCGGTGTCGGTGTAGGCGGTCTGGTGGACCTGATCCAGATCCCAGATGCAGACCAGGGCATCCTCCACCGGATCGTCCAGGACGTCGGAGACGGATACATCGAACATTTCGGTCCCAAGCGGTAGCGACTGTTCGTGGTCGACGAACAGCTCGGACGGAGCTTTCGTCCACGGATCCAGAGATGGATCGCCGAACACGTTGTACTGGTGAAAATACTCATATGTCTGCCCGCCGCCCGAATAGTAATCGTATACGT
Organism: Deltaproteobacteria bacterium; assembly: GCA_030621515.1. Taxonomy (GTDB): domain Bacteria; phylum Myxococcota_A; class Polyangia; order JAAYKL01; family JAAYKL01; genus JAUVAN01. The sequence continues at coordinate 3,839 of JAUXHN010000229.1, forward strand.
CCCACAGACCTTCGTTCAGCGCGCCCCTGATCAATGTGTACTCCCCGCCGAACCAGGCATCGTACACACCGCGCTGGAGGATGTCATCCTCGTCCCACAGGGAATTGATGGACGAGCCGAAGAACAGCACCCCGGCGTTCGGATGTGTTGTCCATGCTTCGGCGAAGCAATCCTCCATGAAAGCGCCCGTCAGGCAGGCGTACGACTGCACAACGGGATACATCTCCGCATTTGTGAGGGACCAGAGATCGGAAGACTCTATCTGCGGCCCGTCGTACCAGCCCTGCGGGCTCCCGTGCCCGGAAAAGGTAATCTGCGAGAGACCGGCGTTGATATCGTTGATGACCTGCGCCGAAGTGGCGCCGTACGTGTCGGTGTACCGCCTGGAGCAGGTGAAACCGTACGGGTTGAGCCAGGTATCTATGACGTAATTGTGGGTTCCCTCGGAGATATCGCTGTTGTCCGTCGACGCCATGAACGTGACGTTACCGATCCAGTCCGTGCCGCTCGACATGGAGAACATCGCATAATTCACGGTCTTGGACGCCAGCGTGGCCACTTCCGATTCGTTGTTGCAGGAGAAGCGTCCAACGTACAGGTCAGGATGCCAGTCGCCGATCCCGTCCATGGTTGCGAAGGGTAGATCGGTGGCGATATTGTCCCAGCCGCTCGAATCGATGAAGCAGGGGACCTGAGCTGTGTCGCCCACAAGGAGAACGAACGCAGGGGGAATGCTCCAGGTTTCGTAGGCCTCCTGGATGTAGTCGGCGATCGATTGAGCCGAGCTCGCCGGAATATCGGAAAGTTTTGTCATGGTTACCCGGTAACCCATTGTTTGTTTGAGAATCGCAAAGAGGCCCAACTCGTCCGCAAAATCGTCATGTGTGATGATCAGGTATCCTGCGGGGATATCGAGAGTGTCTTTACCTCCCGAAGCAAAGGTCTCGTTATTTAGAAATACTCTCGACGCGAAAGTGTCGAAATCGGGTGAAGCAAAACGCGCGAGTCGGCGCTTGGTTTCATTCAGGTCACCGCCCTCGAACGTGATCTTTATCTCGATGTGGGTCAGGTACCTGATTGTGCCTGCCCTTGGGTTGTACCGAACCGGGAAGATCTCCACCTGGATGAAGCGGTGCGCCCGCACCTGCCCTGAGTCTGAGATCCGCGCCGCCGCGATAGGCAAGAACGAGTCAACATCGTATGAAGATTCATCGAACTCGAAGCTCATCGCCTCGCGCGCCCCGGGGATCTTGGGAACCGATTGCTGGGTCGGAAAGATCCGATTGTCGAATCCCAGATCCGCCAGCGATACTTCCTCGTACCGCGTTTGAATGATCTCGAGCACGGGCACCGCAGCCTGCGGGATCTCCAGGTGCTCCCGAAGAACAGGTAGCGAAGGAGCGCCGATGTCGGTGGTGGTCCCGCAGCGCGGAGATGTGATTAGCGTGAAAGCCCCCTTATCGGTCGCAACTATTGCAGCGTCGAGACCTGTAAAATCAACGGTGAAAACTGCCTCCTCGTATCCGGATTCTACGAGGGTTGTTTTGGGCGACGGATCCGCCCCGGTGGACCCCCAGGAGATCCACCCGGCCGATGATGTGGCGGGTGAGGCAATCAGAAAGACCAGAACCACGGTAAGAACGGTAAGTATTTTCATCGTGCGGCTCTCCTTGAGATCAATCTCTATTAAACCATAAGACAATGTCAGCGTGTTAACAAACCGTATACGCCCATCGTTACTTTTCTTATAGAATACGCGTCATGAAGGAGCACTCGTGAACGAGAGCAGACAGTTCGATGTGGCGATAATCGGCGGAGGCATCGTCGGTACCGCGACCGGCATGGCACTTGGCGAGGCAGGCATCTCCGTGGTTATCCTGGAAAAGGAGGATCGCCTCGCTGCCCATCAGACCGGCAACAATAGCGGCGTCGTCCATTCGGGGCTTTACTACAAGCCCGGCACTCTCAAGGCCGATAACTGTTTAAGGGGCGCGAAGCTGCTATATCGTTTTTGCGAGGAGCACGGAATCGCCCACGACAGATGCGGGAAGATCGTGGTGGCCACCCGGGAGGAAGAGTTGCCGCCCCTCGACGACCTCGAAAAGAGAGGTCGGGTAAACGGCCTCAACGGGCTGCGGCGCATCGGTCGTGAGGAGATCATCGATCTCGAGCCCCACGTCGCCGGCATCGCGGGGCTTCACGTTCCGAACACGGGGATCGTCGATTTTGACAGTGTGACCCAGACCTTTGCGCGCATCGTAAAAGAACACGGCGGGGAGATCCGGCTGGGTAACCGGGTCAGCAAGGTGATTGCAAATGGAGACGGGATCGTGTTGGAGACGACACTGGGCGCGGTTCGGGCAAAGAACCTGATCAACTGCGGCGGCCTCCAATCCGACAGGATCGCGCGAATGTGCGGTGTGGATCCAGGCCTCAGAATCGTACCCTTTCGCGGCGAGTACTATGAGATAGTCGCGGATCGACAGCACCTGGTTAAAAACCTGATCTACCCGGTGCCCGATCCCCGGTTCCCCTTCCTTGGAGTTCACTTCACGCGGATGGTGTCCGGAAGGTTCGAGGCGGGTCCCAACGCAGTGCTGGCCATGAAGCGCGAGGGATACGGGCGATTCTCCTTTTCCATGAAGGACGTGGCTTCCTTCGCCTCATACGGTGGTTTCTGGAGGATGGCCTGGAAGTTCCGGCGCACGGGATTTGGAGAGGTGTGGAGGTCCCTGAGCAAGCGGGCTTTCGTGAAAGCTCTGCGCCGTCTGATTCCGGAGATCTCGATCGATGATGTCCGCGCGGGAGGTGTTGGTGTCAGGGCCCAGGCTCTTTTCCCGGACGGTAAGCTGTGCGACGATTTTCATATTGTGGAGGCGCCCAGGATGATCCACGTACTCAACGCACCTTCACCGGCCGCCACCGCGTCCATCAGCATAGGCCGATCCATCGCGCAAACCGCGAAGAACAGATTTGGATTGTAGGCTCTGGACGGATCTATCCCGTGAAACGGCGTTATGTGCCCGTTACCGCGAAGTTATCGATTTTCCACCAGTAATCGTAATCGGCCACGTATCTGAACCGTATCCTGAAGTTGGAGGTGGCGCCCAGGTACGATGTGATGCTGGTGCTCACAAATCCGCTCGTATCCGAACCATATGTCGTTACGGTCTGCCAGGCGCCGCCGTCGACGCTGAT
>JAUXHN010000139.1 GCA_030621515.1 Deltaproteobacteria bacterium
CGACCACCGGCGGCTTCGCAGGCAGTCCGGCGGGATTATGCGCCGCCAGAGCGGTGCGCCGGGCGCGTTTCCCCCAGGCCAAGAACAAGCTCACCGTGACCTATCCGTTTAAATTTTAGAAAGATACTCGAGGCAGGTTGCCACACCGAAACCCGTTCCTCCACGCCGACATAGCGGGGTTGTCGATTCGGTGCGCGCGGGGCCGGCAATGTCCAGATGCATCCAGGCCCGGCCCTTGACGAAATTTTCGAGGAACAACGCCGCCGTGATCGCCCCGCCCCAGCGACCACCCAGGTTTTTGAGATCTGCCACATCACTGCGAAGATCCTTCTTGAGTTCGCCCGCAAGTGGTAGCCTCCATACTAACTCACCTGCCCCATCGGCGGCCGCGATAAACCGATCGGCCATCCGATCTTCCGATGCGAACAGCCCGGCTCTGCGCCCCCCCAGCGCCGTCAGACAACTTCCGGTCAGCGTGGCGAGATCGATGATCTCGTCCGGTTCGAAATCAACCGCGTAGGAAAGAGCGTCGGCCAGCAGTAGCCTCCCCTCGGCGTCGGTGTTGATGATCTCCACTGACAAACCCGACAAGGACTCGATCACATCGCCTGGGCGCGTGGCCTGTCCGTTGATCGAGTTCTCCGCCAATGGGATGATCCCGTGCACCTCCACACCAAACTTCATTTTCGGAAGAGACGACATGACCGCCAGCACCACTCCTGCGCCCGCCATATCTGTTTTCATGTCCGCCATGGGCTTGCCCGGCTTGATGCACAGGCCGCCGGAATCGAAGGTCACCCCCTTGCCGATCAGGGCGATCTTCTTGACCGGGTCTTTCGACGGTTTGTAAATGAGGTGAATAAAACGGGGATCCATGGACGATCCCTGAGCGACCGCCATGAGGAGGTTCATGCCTGCCTTTCGAATCGCCTTCTTGTCCATGACCTTGCAATCCAGGCCCTGGGCGCCGGCGATTTCCACAGCGATGTCGGCGAACCGCTCGGGATAAAGAATATTGGCCGGCTCGTTGACGAGATCCCGGCACAATAGTACCGCCTCGGCGCGCACCCGAGCATCCCTGATCGCCCCACGAACCTCCTTCGCCCACTCATGCGGCGGATAGACACCCACCCTCCCGATGCGTGGCGGCCTGTCCGAGATCTTCCGGGTCTTTCGACGGTCGAAGCGGTACGCCCCGAGCATAAGCGCCTCCGTAGTCCAGCTCGCTTCGAGACACTTTCTGTCCGAGTTCACGCTGTCCACGAAGACCGTCACGGCTTTCTCGCGGTGCCTGATTGCAACGTTGATCGTTCTTGCCATATTGGTCTTCCAGGTGGCAACGTCGGGCGATCCCTTTCCCATACCCACGAGCACCACGCGCGCCGCTCCTCCACTTCTCAAGGACCCCTGCCACACCAGAAGCCTGCCCTCCTCGCCCTTGAAGCTCTCCTGCGCGACCTGGGCTCTCAGGGATCCACGACTCCTGCGATCCGTGAAATCAAAGGCACGATTCACCCCTCCCTTGATAAACGGAATCACCAGAAGCCCGGCCTTGACCTGCTCAATCCTGTCATTTGTAACGCTGATCTTCATGAAATCTCCTCGACCTTCATTTGCCTGCAACCCAGGTGATTGAGACCTTGCATGGCTGTCCTGCCGTTGTCAAACCAACCCGATGACAAGGCGGCGACAGTTCCGGCGGCTCACCGCTCCGCCGCCATCCGACGCCGATCTTCCCGGCATCCGACGCACACGAACTGAACGCCGGTTATCGCAACATGTCGAAATTCAAAGCCAACCGGCCCGCCCTCGGGATCGTCGCACCATGTGGCACGACCGATGCAATGTTGCCGGTCGCTGGCCGGGAATGACCGGTCACGCATGCCCAGGAAAGAAAGGAGCGACAAGTTGGAACCGCCAATCGAAGAATCTCGACCAAAGAGAAAGATCCACAAGATCTACACGGTGATCGAAAAGCCGAACAGCCCACGTGGCATCTGGCTCGAGATCGGAGTGGCATCGGAAAACCGCGACGGTTCCCTCTCGGGCAAGCTCGACTGCCTCCCCGTCAACGGGAGCATTCAGATTCGCCCGTGGGAGCCGCGCAAGAACGACTCGTACCGTCGCAACAGCGACAATCACCAGGCACCACCATCCCAGTGGTCACAAGGAGGAGAACCAAGATGAAGAAATCCACAAGCGTAATGACAGCTCTGCTCGTTTCCGCGATTCTCATTGCAAATGCAAGCGTTTCGATCGCAGACACAGCGTCTGGCCAGGAAATGATCAACATCAACACGGCTACCGCTGCGGAACTGGCGTTCCTGCCCGGAATCGGCCCGTCCAAGGCGGAGGCCATCGTGAAGTACCGGAAGAACAAGCCCTTCAAGAAGATCGAACAGATCATGAGAGTGAAGGGAATCGGTCGCAAGAGTTTCGTCGCGATGCGCAAGCACCTCAACATAGATGGATCCACTACCGCCAAGAAGAAGATCAAGCGCACCAAGTAGCGAAACCCTCGCAGGCTGGGGAATTCTACAGGTTAAAAACTATTCCAGGGTAGTACCCGGCCTCGTGCGCTTCAGGGTGGCGAGATAGTCCTCGGACAACTTGCCCAGTAACTGAAGCTGGCTGTAAGGCGGCGTGAAAGACGGATCTAGCTCGACAGCCTCCCTTAGATAGCGCATGGCACCCCGCTCGTTACCCTGCCTGATGTTGGCCACCGCATAACTGTACGACAACTCGGCATCCTTCACGCCGGCCTTGTACAACTCCAGCGTCACACCGACGGCCTTGAATAGAAAGTTGCCACCCCGCCGGAGGTTTAACCTGATGAGGGCAATCTTTGCCTGCCAGCTCTCGCCGAATCCCACGTTTGTCCTGGCGCTCTTTGCGGCGGCCAACAGCCATCGATCCGCATCCCCCCGGCTCCCTATCGCGTTCAACGCCTTCGCCTTCAACTCGGCGATCTCGGCGGTCCAGGTGCCCGCGCTTCCGTGCGCCTCGTCGGCCCCGGAGATAACCTTGTCGTAGTCGCTGGCGTCGAGCCTGGCGCTGAGCTTCCACAGAACAATCGCCGGATGGTCTTTTACCTTCTCATCGGACAATGCCGCTGCAAGTGCCTTGTCCGCTCCGGCCTTGTCTCCGGTCTTCTGGAGAGCCGCTATACGCAACGAGACCGCCTCCGGGTTGTTGAGCCCGTCAAGCACAGAAAGGGCCTCGGCCGGCACATCCATCGCCATATAGGCATCGGCCATCGCGATCCGGATGAGCGCTCCCTCTGGTTTGTTCTTTCTCACATCGGCGATGATTCCGAGGGCGGCCTCACGACCATCCACGAGCCAGACCGCAAGCGCCTGATCGATCTTCGGTCGAAGCTCGCCCCCCGCCCCCGCGACAGCGCATTGCGCCGCTATTTTCACCTCGAGCAGGGGCAAGTGACCGCGCATCAGCCGGGAAACGAGCGCGCAGGTGCAGGGGTGCGTATCCTCCGATGCCTTGCCCAGGATCTTCGTCATAGCCGAGAGCTTTCCTCCGGTCCAGGCTCGGATACCCGGCGCGCAACCGGTCGCATCGCCGACGAACCGCTCTGTCAGCGCGTCGATACCTTCCCGATCGCCCCGGCTGCGGTACAACTCAAACATTTCGAGGCCGACCCACATCAGGCGTTCCCCGATCTTGTCGGGAATAAATTTTTTCGCCTCGTCCAGATCAGCCCGTCGCACCGCGAGTATCCACTTCAACTCACGTATGTCGCCGACCGCATCGAAGTCGGATCCCAGCTTCTCCAGTGAAGCTCCGGCCTGTTTTACCAGGTGATAATCGAGCAGACATCGTGCCCGCAGATCGTGGATCTCGGCGCAGGCGACCTCACCTGTCGCGTCCAGAATTGCGAGGGCGGCCCTGGGCCCGCTGAGGCGTCGCACTGCCATCGCATACCAGGCCAGAAGCCTGGGATCATTTTCCTTTCCCGACACGAAGCGAAGATCTTCGACCGCCTTGTCCAGCCGACCCGCCAATAAATTCACCCGCCCCGCCAGAAATCGCCCCTGCATGGCAATCTTCTGCGGCATCGAGGACATCTGACCGGAGATCGTATCCATGTCCTTTACCAGCGACAGGACCTGCGAGGGATCGAGATCTTCTCCGTACCACCCGGGCAAGCGCACCGAGACCGACGCCAACGAACCGAGGATGGATCCCGGGGAGCGTATCAGGAGATCCTCCGAGTAAGTTTTTACCGACTCGCCGTCCTCCTCCTTCAGGGCAAATGATAATGACGTATGCAAGGCTGGTAGATAGTCGCCAAAACCCTTGCGGACGACATCGAGAACATCGAAAGCCTCCGAGCTCCTGCCGGAAGCGAACAGGATCCAGGCTCGCACGAGTTGCAGGCGCGGCTCGTTGGGATGCTTCTTTAACCCCTGCAGGACAATCTTGAGGCCGCCGGAAAAATCGCCATTGTGATATTTCTCGGCCGCCCGGGCCGCATAGGCCATTGCACTACCGTAAGATGATATGGATTTCAGAGATGCAGCGGCTTTCTCCAGGTATTTTTCTTTCGGGCCGAACATCTCGGCCAGAAGCATGGAGTTCCACGCAAAAGCGACCTGCGCGTTCATTCGCCCGGAGTGGCGATCAGCCAGGGCGGTAAGAATTTCGTCGTTCTCGACCAGCCTGGAAATGGTGGAGGCGGCCTCGTTGTCCCTGGCTTCCGAAATTCTGTTGGCCACGCTGCGCGCCACCAGTCGGTCGTTGGTGACGAACCCAACTACAATGAGCAATATCAGGACAATGGAGACAAAGAGCGGCCACCTGATCTTCCGCCAGAGTCGAACGGACGCCGGCATGGTGAGCACGGGGATGCTCTCGCCCGGGCGGACGGGATTGAGCATCTCGGCACGCGCCGCAACATCCCTTATGAATGACGGCGTGTCGTCACGACGCTTTTTGCCCTTCCATTTTCCCTCGGGATTGCCGAGAGGGCCGCTATTTTCGTCGTTTTTCATCTTCGCTTGTAAGTCTCGTTTTCTCCTGGAAGACCTGCCGTCTCACTCCCGGACGGTAGTATTACTTCTCCTCGCCCGCCGGCTTGATCCTGTCCCGGACAACCTGGTAATCGGCGTCCAGTTTTACACGTTTTTCAATTGCGTCGAGTCGCTCCTGCGCAACGGGCACGAACGTGGTCGCATCAGCGTGAGTCTGCGCAAATCCCTGGTACTTGGTCCAGGCCTCCTTTGCGGCATCCCAATCGGCGGATCGCTCCTTCAATACGGCAATCATGAACAGCGCCTTCGCATGGAGAGATTGGTCCTTCTCTCCCGCAATGGTCGCGGAAGTGTTGAGGGCGGAAAAAGCATCCTCGGCCTTGTCGAGCGCATAAAAGGCACATCCGACAAAATAGAATGACAACGCGTTTCCCGATTCCATCTCCTTGGCATCCTGATACTTTGCCAGCGCACCCTCGTGATCGCCGGCCAGATAGAGGGCGTGTCCTTCGGCCAGCACGCCTTCGAACGACAGTCCTCCCGTCGGTTGGGCATGCGCAAAGGCCGGTATTAGAGCGAGTGCAAGGATAAATAACATCCCACGATTCATGATTCCTCCTTGAAAGGACATTTCTAATGTTGATCGACTATACATTATACAAATCCACACGCCAACGCCTGGTTCTTTGGACAGGTGGAGTAGGCTGTTTCTTCCATGAATACCATCTCATGGAAACTCTGCAAGGAGTGACTACTGAACGAGGGATAGGTGATTGGGGCCGGGGTAGAGTTCGATCTCCACCGGGCTCTTGAAATCTATCGCCATGGAGTTGATATATCGCACCTGCCATTCGTATTTTCCCGGAAGAAGATCGTCAAACTCCTGCACCGCACCCGTGCCGAGGATCGTTCCCTCGGGAAGGAGGTTTCCCGTGTCCTCCTTACCAATGAGCCTGAACGAATCCACGTCAATATCCAGATCATTCTTGATCGAAAGCGTTGCTTCTGCACTGTCTTCACACCCGATGAAAAGGGCAAGCACTGCAGCGAACAACCCAAAAAGAAGTATGCTTTTTTTCATTGCTTTTCCGCCTCGCCACGGCGACCATTCACCGATCGCGTTCTTGCTTGAGCGGTAGTCTACATTCAACAACCGGATGCAAGCAAGCGATTCTCGCAAGTTGCCGAAGTTGCACTCGGAGGAAAAACAAATGTCAGTGATCAAACCGTTTCGAGGTCTCAGGCCGATGCCCGACAAGGCCGGTGAGGTGGCCAGCCCCCCGTACGACGTCTTGAATTCCATCGAAGCACGTCGAATGGCAAGGGACAATCCATTGAGCTTTCTCCACGTTGTGAAGCCTGAAATCGACCTGGATCCCGATGTCGACCTGTATTCCGATCAGGTGTACGCAAAAGGCGCGCAGAATCTTGCGCGCCTCGAGCGGGAAGGCTCGATGTTTCGCGACGAGAGACCATGCCTCTACCTGTACCGGCAGACAATGAAAATCGGCGACAGGGATCACGTCCAGGTGGGAGTCGTGGCAGGCGTCAGCGTCGATGAATACGAAAACAATCTGATCAAAAAGCATGAGATGACGCGGCCCGACAAGGAGAAGGACCGAACCAGGCACGTGGAGACACTCAACGCCAACACCGGACCGGTCTTCCTGACATATGCGTCGGAACCGAAGATCAACGCCCTGGTGGAGGAATCGTGCAAGGCGGAGCCCGCCTACGATTTCACTGCTGACGACGGAATCGGACACACCTTCTGGGTCATCGAGGACAACGACAAGATCGAAGCGCTTGTGAGCGCATTTGCCGCCCTGCCCCACATGTACGTGGCCGACGGCCATCACCGCTCGGCCTCCGGGGCCACAATCGGAAAGAAGAGACGGGAAGCCAATCCGAATCACACGGGCGAGGAGGGATACAACTTCTTCCTGTCGGTCATCTTCCCACACGATCAGATGTACATTATGGATTACAATCGCGTGGTCCTCGATCTGAACAGCCTCAAAGAAGACGAATTCCTCTCGAAGGTGTCGGAAAAATTCGATGTCGCGCAGACGAGTGAAGCCTCACCCGACAAGGCCACCGAGTTCGGCATGTACCTGGGCGAAAAATGGTACAGGCTACGGGCGAAGGCCGGCTCATTCGATCCGGGCAACCCGGTCGAGAGCCTGGATGTGGCCATACTCCAGAACAACCTGCTCGCCCCGATCCTCCGCATCGGCGACCCGCGCACCGACAAACGAATCGACTTCGTGGGCGGGATCCGCGGTACAACAGAACTCGAGCGCCGCGTAAAAGAAGGCGCCACGGTGGCCTTTGCGATGTTCGCCACATCTATAGAGCAGCTCATGGCAATCGCGGACGCGGGTGAGGTCATGCCCCCAAAATCAACCTGGTTCGAACCCAAGCTGAGATCGGGCGTCATTGTCCGCCCTCTTGATTGAAGGAGCGAAGATGTCAGGACACAGCAAGTGGAGCACCATCAAACACAAGAAGGGCGCCGCTGACGCCAAGCGCGGCAAGATCTTCACCAAGCTCATCAAGGAGGTCACCACGGCCGCCCGGCTCGGTGGAGGCGATCCGGACGGAAATCCACGCCTGCGCAAGGCCATCGATCTGGCCAAGGCGGCCAACATGCCCAGCGACAACCTCGAGCGTGGCATCAAGAAGGGCACCGGCGAACTCGAAGGTGTGGTGTACGAGGAGCTGATGTACGAGGGTTATGGGCCGGAGGGTGTGGCAGTTGTGATCGAGTGCATGACGGACAACAAGAAACGAACGGTCGCCGACATCCGACACCTGTTCACCAAGTACAACGGCAATCTCGGCGAGAACGGGTGCGTGGCCTGGATGTTCGACAAGATCGGCCTCATTGTCATCGACAAGCCCGGGACAACAGAAGAGCAACTGATGGAGATCGCCATCGAGGCCGGCGCTGAAGATATCGTAGAGGAGGACGAATTCTTCGAGGTGCATACCTCGGTGGAGAACTTCGACGCTGTCAGCAACGCGATCTCGCAGGCGGGCATCGAGAAGGAAAGCTCCGAGTTGACCCGGATTCCCCAGTCCACGGTCAAGCTCGAGGGCAAGCCGGCCCGGACAATGCTGAAGCTATACACGCTTCTCGACGATCACGAGGACGTGCAAAACGTTTACGCCAACTTCGACATCGACGACGACATCATGGAAAACTTCTCTTTATGATCGTGATCGGCATCGACCCGGGCACAATCCGGACCGGCTACGGTATCCTCCGTCGCGATGGCGGGAGGATCATTCGCCTGGCCTCCGGCACCATACGCCTCGACAACAAGACTCCGGTGGAGGAACGCCTCGCTCCGCTCCAGGACGAGCTCGACCGGGTGCTGGTGTCTCACGGTCCGGACGAGGCCGCCGTCGAGTCGCTCTTCTTCGCCAAGAACGCGATGTCCGCGCTCAAGCTCGGACACGCCCGGGGGGTCATCCTGCTCACTCTTTCCCGGCACAATCTGCCTGTGTTCTCCTACGCGCCGGCCCTGGTCAAGCGGTCGGTGGTCGGAGGGGGACGCGCGGCGAAAGGGCAGGTGGCGAAAGTGGTCCAGGCGATCCTGGGCCTCGCGGAAACACCCCAGGAAGACGAGGCCGACGCCCTGGCCATCGCCATATGCCACCTCAACGCACCCAAGATCCCCACAGCCCCGCCGCGCTGACCTTGCGCCCCTCGCCGGTTCTTCGGAATTTTGGGGTTTTTCTGGTAGTTCAGTTGGTATGAGCGATATCGACAAGGCGGTTACCAGGCGCGCGGGGTTAGTGAGCCTGGGCACGCTCGCGTCGCGCATGTTGGGATTGGTGCGCGAATCGGTCATCGCCGCATATTTCCCCAAGGAGGTCATCGACGCCTACCAGGTAGCGTTCATGATCCCCAACTCCTTTCGCAGGCTCACCGCCGAGGGCTCGTTCTCCATCTCAGTCACTTCCGTGTTCTCCAAGATCTGGTCCGGCGGCGATCTTGCGGAATCCCAAAAATTCGTCCGCGCCACCCTGGGGTTCGCGCTCATGTTCCTGCTCGCGCTCACAGTCATCGGGGTCCTCGGCGCCGAGGGACTCGCGTGGGCTGCGGGGCGCGGTTTTGCCCAGCACCGGGAAAAGTTCGAGCTGGCGACAGACCTGACCAGGACCATGTTCCCGTACGTCCTGTTCATCAGCCTCACCGCCCTGGCCATGGGAGTACTCAACTCTGCGGGAAAATTCTTCGCCCCCGCGTTCGCCCCCGTTCTCCTCAACGTCTCGATCATCGGCTGCGCCGTCGGGTTTGCCGGGACCATGCCCACCCTGGGACTCAACCCAATCTACGCGCTGGCGCTGGGCGTACTGGTCGGCGGCGTTGCCCAGATGCTGTTCCAGTTGCCGTCGTTGCGCTCCCTGGGGTTGCTGGTCCGGCCCACATTCGATCTCGGCCACCGGGGCCTGCGCAAGGTACTTCGGATAACGCTCCCCATGGTGTTCGGCGCCATGGCCTACCAGGTGGGGCTCTTCATCTCGGCCTCGCTCGCTTCCACCCTGGGTCACGGCGCGGTCACCTACATCCAGTTCGCCACGAGGCTCATGGAGCTTCCACTTGCCGTGCTGGTCATGGCCATCTCCACGGCCGCGCTCCCCAGCCTCGCCGCGCTCAAGGGCAAGGGCGAAATCGCGCAGATGAAGCAGGTTTACATCCACGCGCTCTCCCTGGCGTTGTTCGTTGCGACACCGGCGATGGTGGCGCTCATCGTGCTGGCCGAACCTGTGATGACCATAATGTACCAGCGGGGCCTCTTCACCCATGACGACGTCCTTCAGACTGCGCGCGCCCTGCGATGGATGGCGGCCGGCATCTGCTCCGTCGCGCTCCTGCGTCAAACGGTGCCGGTCTTCTACGCCCTGGAAAAGGTGCGCATTCCGGTGATCATGACAGTGGTGAACATCACGATCTTCGTCGCCTGCGCCATCCCCCTCATGGGGCCCTTCGGGCACGTCGGACTCTGCATGGCCCTGTCCATCGCCGCCACAGCCCAGGCGCTGGGGCTGGTGGTTGTGCTGCGAAAACAGATCGGGTCGCTGGGCATGAGAAAAACCCTTGTCGACTGGCTGCGAATGATCCTGGCCGTCGCGCCCATGGGCGCGGCCGTCTGGGGAACGAGCCTGCTCGGCAGGTGGGAGGCGGGAGGAAATTCGCCCCGCAACCTCGGCGCGCTGGCGCTGTCTGTAGTGGTCGGAGTTGCGGTATACGGAATTGTGTCCCACGCTCTTTGCTCCCCTCAGATGCGAGACCTGATAGATGCGGTAAGAAAGAGGAAAACGACGTGACCAGAATAGTCGAAACAAAGATGACCGGATCCGCGGGCAAGCTCTCCAAGCTCCCGGAGCCCACGCTCCCGGAGGTGGCCTTCGCGGGCCGCTCCAATGTGGGCAAGTCCAGTATACTCAACGCCCTCACCGGGCGTCGCAATCTCTTCAAGGTGAGCCGCACTCCGGGGCGCACTCGGACCATAGTCCACGTGGAGGCCAGGCTCGACGACGACGCGCGGATCTACCTGGTCGACCTGCCGGGATACGGATACGCGAAGGTAGCGAAGGGCGCCAAGAAAGCCTGGGCGGAACTGATGGAAGAATACCTGGGAACGCGGGAGACCCTCCAGCTCGTGGTGGTGCTCGTGGATGTTCGTCGAGGGCCCGAAGACGAAGAGGCCGATCTGTTCGATTTTCTGGCAGACGCAGGAGTACCCGCCATTCTTGTAGCCACGAAACTGGACCGGGTGTCGAAGAGCAAACGCAAGGCTGCCCTCGACAAGCTGCGCGCCAGGATCGGGCTCAAGGTGATCGGCACCAGCGCCACCGAGCGAACCGGTCTGGATCTGGTTTTACAAACCGTCTTCACCGCCTGCGGCTACTAGCCACCTGGACCGCGTCGGTCCTGCAGCAGGTCGATGACGATTTCCCTGCATCGTCCGCCCAATTCGTCCGTGTCCTTTAGGGTCATGCCGTCGGTGGAGACCGGCGCGCCGAAGACGACCTGTATCTTGCCGGACCTGACGCGCCATTCACCGCGACGCGATACCGCGCGCCCGCCCCTGATGGCCATGGGAACAACCTGAACCTTCGACTTGATGGCGAGCCTGAACGCGCCCGGATAGAACCGCCCTACGCTGCCGTCCAGGGTTCGTGATCCCTCGGGAAGAACCACGAGGGAATCGCCGTCATGTAGCATGGCCGTGGCCCGGCGAAGGCCCCGCGCGGTCACCCGTGAATCGTTGGGATCCACCGGGATCTGGCCGACAGCGCTGATGAACTGCCCGAAGATGGGCCAGGAAAAATGCTCCGCCAGCTCCAGGGAACGGACATATCCGGGAATGGCCCGGTAGAGTACGAACATGTCGAAAATGTTTACGTGATTGACCACATAGACATACGGCGTTCCCTCCTCGAGCGCCTCGCACCCGAGCACCTCCACTCCTATCCCCGCCAGCTTCGGAACAGCCCTGGCCATCATCTTGAGCGCCCAGTC
>JAUXHN010000157.1 GCA_030621515.1 Deltaproteobacteria bacterium
TCCTGAATCTCATCGGAGGCGAACAGGGCCGGGCCGTCCTCCATGGAGCAGTCGCCCTCGTCGCTGACTACCAGGATGACCAGGAGGGCTTCTTCTCGAACGAATGCCTCCTGGTCGGACCGGAGCAACGCCGCCGCAGCGGCCTGAAGCTGCTGCTCGAAGCCGCAGCCGGTGGTGCCCTGATCCGCCAGGCACGCCACCTCGAATGCCATTACCGCATTGGGAGAAGTCTCCGTGGTTTCGGACCAGGTGGAGTTCATGTCCGGACAAACCTGGCCGTCGCCGTCTCCGCCGGGGGCCTGGCAGGTGCCGACCTCATTTGGCTCGGTTGCGCTGCAGGTCCAGTTGGTGGGACACTGGGCATTGGTGCCGTCGCACGCAATCACATCGTGCTCGATGTCGATGGTTGAGCCGCTGGTGTATGTCTGAAACACACCGTTGTCGCCCGACGCGGAGCACGGGTTTGTTCCCGGCCATCCGTCGCCCTCCTCGTAGGGATCTCCGCCCCAGGACAGTCCCATGTCCGAGGTTACGATGGCGATACGAACATCGTCCGCACTGGGCCAATTCCAGCCCGGGAGCGGATTGATCAGCGAATTTACCAGGGGGAAGAATGCGGTGGACAGGATCTCCTGCTCCTCCGCCATGGAACCGGAGTTGTCCACGACAACCAGCATGTCCACACCCTCGAAACCGCCGATCATCGCGTCGGTTTCGTTGAGCTCAGTTGGAACCGGGCAGACCGGCGCGGGCTCTCGATCCATGCAACCCATGTGCATCATCGCATAACCGACGACGAAAACCATTACTACGAGAGGTATCCTCTTCATGACATTCTCCTCCTTTGGGAGACTGGAAAACCATTTTTTTGCGCCCGCATTCTAACGTTATTGCAAATCAAACGCAACCGATTCGAAACTCAACATGTAATTTCGAAATGGTTTTCCCTGTACTCCTTTTGTTGCATCGACACACGTTTTTCAATGAAAAAAAGTTTCTGATTTTGTGCATGTTTTCGCGATGAATTTCTTGACCATGACAATGCACTAAAATGCAAATAGTCGGCCACATTGACACATTGCCGTCAATTATCTGTTTATATTGATTTTTCTGCCATTGAAACCAGCACGGTCACATGGGTGCCAGACACATTGTGACAACCGAGTTTGCGAAAAATGCCAACCTGGTTGTCACTTTGAAACGTGTGATCTTCGCAAGCCGTGTCCGATCAACCAGGTTTCGAACAGAAGAAAGAGCACGGCGAAAAGGAGCAGATACGGCCAGACCGGCAGCACGCCCACTACCCCCTCGAGGGGGCCGGCCACATCACCCTCCTCCTCGGTGGCCACGCGTGTCAGGTTCGACTCCACGGGATCGGTCTCCACCACGAACTCCAGGTCCGACAACTCCTTCAATCCTCCAAACCCGGGCATCTGAGCCCAGACCCTGTAGGATCCCGGCGTCATCGTGCCCGTGAACTTCACCCTGGAACGGCCCACCAGTTCCTTGGCGGCGAACACCGTTTTCCCGTCGCCCGGATCCAGCACTACCAGCCGCCGCATTCCAGCGCTCACTTCCAGATCGATGGACCGACCCACCGGAACGCGCCTCGGCTCCCGATCCCCCAGACGCCCGGCCAGATATCTCGCCGCCCGCTGCACGAGGGGAAGGTACCCCGGGCGTATGGGCAGATCCGTCCAGTCCCGATCCAGAGTAGTTGTGAGCAGCATAACGATGCCCTTGTCGACCTTTCGTTCCATGAGCAACGGCAACCCGCCCTTCAGTTGAACCACCACCGAGCGCTCCGCTGTCGGATCGGGATCTACGAGCAGGTGGGCGTGAATCCGCGTCTTCTCGAGCCCGGTGAGGCCCTCGCCAAACGGTTTGAAGATCGGGTGGGACCTCAAGACCGCGTCCACCGAAAAGGCGCCCTGCGACCGCCGCGCCGATCGAACGGAACGCACGCGGCCCGGCATTATCGAGGCCAGCTCTGCCACAGTGGTTCCCCTGTTGCCCGGCGCGATGAACAGCCCCTTTTTCGAACGTACAAAATCGATGATCCGATTCGCAAGGGGCGGTGGGATTGACTCTACTCCGGCCAGGAAGATCACATCGTTACCGCCAAGGGGAGCGGCGCCCGCCGTGGCCACGTCGACCATCATCGGCTTGATTGGGATATCAAAGGGGGTTGGGGTCTCCAGGGCTCGCATCAGGTAGAAAGCCTCGTCCCGGTACGAGCCGGGCCTGTAATCGCCATTTATCACAAGGACGATCAGGGCGCGGCGAACCACAACAGTGAAGTACCTGATGTTGTCCTCGACAAGCGCGTCCCCATCGATCCGCACGAGTCCCCGATGGGCCCCCTCCTCGCTGAACCGATGATGAAATCTCTTCACCGCAGACCCGTTGGCGGGAACATCGAGGCTCCCCCGGGCCACCTCCTGTCCGTCCAGTTCGAGCATGACCTCCTTGCCGACCATCGCATCGTCGCCATGGTTCGTAACCACCACCTCCACCTCCACCTCGCGGGTCACACCATCCCCCAGCGGCTGCACCTTCACCCGATCCACCGAGGCGTTGACCGACGGCCGTCCCGACACCGCACCAATAACGCGAAAACCGACCCCGGCCTTGTCGGACCAGGGGAGATCCATATCTCTCCACATATCATCGGCGAGATCTGTGACGAGCACTACCTCGCGCTGAGGCAACGGGCTTTCCTCCAGCATCTTCGCGGCCAACCTGAGCGCGCCGGCCATGTCCCCCGATCTGTAACTGGGTCTCGCTGCGGACAGGTCCTGCCTGACGCTCTCGAGATCGAACACGGCCTCACCCCTGACCGCGCGCGCCGGCGCACCGGCCAGGACCAGCGCGCAAGCGTCCCCCGGCCTCAGGCGATCCAGCTCCGCCACGGCCCTCTCCCGCGCCCGATCGAAGGCCGTGCGGCCATCTGTGCCCATCTGATGCATACTGAGAGAATCGTCGAGCAGGATGATCTGGACGAGCGCCATACCCGAGCGGATTCCACCCGGTCGACGAACCGTCAGCCCCGGCCTCGACACCGCCAGGACCAGCGCAACGATCGCCAGGATCCTCGCCAGTAAAATCAGCAGGCTGCGCAGCTTGAGCCGCGGCACCCGTCGCAGGGCGACTCGTTTGAGCATCCCCACCGCCGGGAAAGGTATGACCAGATCCCGTCGAGGCTTGAGGTGCAGCCAGAGGACGGCGCCCACGGCCGCCAGACCCAGCAGCATCCATGGAGACTCGAACGTCATTGTCTCCTCGTAGCCCTGTGCCTCCGGGAGGCGAAATCGGCCAGCACAACCTCTGGTGGTTTGTCGGTCGTGGCCGAAACCAGATCCATCTGAGCCTCCCCGGTCACCCTGCGCCAGCGAAGGTCCATATCAATGACCGCGCGCCTGTAATCCTCCCGCACGAGGGCCGGATCGACCTGTACTCCGCCGTCGCCCTCCATTCCCTCGAAGGTGGCCGTCGTATTGAAGGGAAAATCGATTTCGTCTGGCGAAAGCACATGGAACAGGGTCACATCGTGGCCCCGGGATGCGAGACTGGCAAGCGCCACCTCCGCATCTCTGTCGGCGTCCCATAGATCGGTCGCCAATACGATCATCGCCCTTCGCCCGGCGTGATCGGCCGCCCTGTGTATGGCCTCCACGAATCCCGTGCCCCCGTCCTGCGCCGGCTGCAATGAGGCCAGCCTGTTCATGAGAGCCGGCAGGTACTCGGGTTTCCTGTCAGGCGGGAGATGGGGCAACGGCAAACTCGCGAAGGGAAGAAGCCCCACCGCGTCCCCCTGGCGAACCAGCACGTGCGCCATTGCGCCGAGTAGCACACGGGCATAATCCAGTTTGGACCGGGTCGCCCGCGAACCCTGATAGGCCATCGACGAAGAGCAATCCAGCATGAGAAGGCAACGCAGCGTCACCTCGCGTTCGTGGACCTTGATGAAATAGCGATCCGTACGGGCCAGAGCCCTCCAATCAATGTGCCTTATATCGTCTCCGGGGCAGTACTTCTTGTGCTCGGCGAACTCGACTGACGCACCCTGGTGCAGAGAAGCGTGACCACCTCCCTGTAAACCCTCAACCACCCTCCGAACCTCGATGACCAGCGTCGAGACTGCCTCGAGAACGCCCGGATCGACCGGACCTCGAGAGCGCTCCCTTCGCTCGATCATTGTGAGATGGACTCGATGATACCGGCTATCAGATCGTCGGATCGAACACCCTCCGCCTCCGCCTCGAAGCTCATGACCAGCCGGTGCCTGAGCACTGCGGGAGCAAGAGCTGCGATGTCGCCGACATCGACGGTAAAACGCCCTCGAAGAAGTGTCCTGGCCTTTGCCGCAAGGACGAGCATCTGACCCGCCCTCGGCCCGGCGCCCCACGAAACATACCGCTTGATCTCATCCGGCGCGCCGACCTCCTGCGGCCGTGATCGACGCACCAGTTTCACCGCATACTCCACCACGTGATCGGCGATGGGCACCCGGGGGACCAGATCCTGCAGCTCCAGGATCTGGCTCTTGTCGATCGAGGGCGAGGCCTCAACAGACACCCTGGAAGTCGTCATCTTGACGATCTCCACCTCGTCGTCGCCGCCGGGGTATCCAACGTCCACCTGCATCATGAACCGATCCAGCTGGGCCTCGGGAAGAGCGTAGGTGCCGGCCTGCTCGATGGGGTTTTGTGTGGCGAACACCATGAACGGCGGATCCATATCGTAGGTCTGACCACCTGCCGTCACCGCCTTTTCCTGCATGGCCTGGAGCAGCGCCGCCTGGGTCTTGGGTGGTGTTCGGTTTATCTCATCCGCCAACAACAAGTTGCAAAAGATGGGCCCCTTCAGGAACCTGAACTGCCTTCCCCGGCCATCACTCTGCTCGAGGATATCCGTGCCGGTGATATCCGAGGGCATCAGATCCGGCGTAAACTGGATCCTGCCGAAAGAGAGCGACAACGAATCGGAAAGAGTCTTTACCAGCAGGGTCTTGGCCAGCCCGGGAACCCCCACCAGCAGAACGTGCCCGCCGGCGAGCAACGCCACTAGCAGGTGCTCCACCACATCGTGCTGGCCCACTATCCGTTGTTTGATTTCACGGATGAGCGTCTGCCGCATCACTGCGGCTTTCTCTATTATTCGATCATCTTCGATTGGAGACATGGCTGCTCCACCTGTATCTTCGTTTCGCTCTTTCATTATTTTCCAAACTTATTTCATTCCCGCCCATATGCCTATCGCATTTTTCATGTGATATAGTCGCCATTGAAAACAATTGTTCCTGTAACAGGAGAAGAATATGATCGCCTGCAAGATCGCAACAGTCGCCGGCTTCTTCATCTGCATGTCAGCCCTGATAGCCTGCGAAGTTCAGAACAACAACAGCGCTCATTGCCTGGCCGCAGACTGCATGTCTTCATGCCGGCAGATGGGCTTCTCCGGCGGCGCTTGCTCGGAGGACATCTGTGTCTGCGATCAGTCGACCGATACCTACGATTGGGATGCCGGCGACACGGATACCGATGCGGATACCGATTCGGATACCGATTCGGACACGGATACCGATGCGGACGGCGGTCCCGACGGGAGCACCGGCAAGGGTCGGCCCTGAGTTGAACACCGAGTCACAGCGCTTTCCCGCCAACATAGACGATCTGGATATCTCAAGGCCGGTGCATCTGGCCGGCGTCGGAGGGAGCGCCATGAGCGGCCTGGCTATCCTTCTTGCCCAGCGAGGTTTCACGGTGGTGGGATCTGATCCTGACCCCGGAAAAGCTACACTCGAGCGTCTCATCGCCTCGGGCGTCACGGTCCACACCCTTCAGGACGGCAGCCACATACCGAAAAACACGCAACTCGTTGTCGCCACCGCCGCCCTCCCACCGACGCATCCCGAGCTTGAGGCGGCCCGCGCGCGCAGAATCCCTGTTGTCAAATACGCCGGGATGCTCGGTGCGATCCTCGACAGCCACGACGGCGTCGCTGTGGCGGGAACCCACGGCAAGACAACGACCGCGGCCATGATCGTCGCGGCTCTGCGCGGCGCCGGAATCGATGCGGGTTTCATCATCGGCGGACACATCCCGCAGTTCTCTGCGCCCGGACGATCGGTGAACTCCGATATCTTCGTGGCGGAGGCCTGCGAATACGACAGATCATTCCTCAATCTCACACCCCGCAGAGCCGTGATCACAAACATCGAGACCGACCACCTCGACATGTACTCGGACCTGGACGACGTGCTGGCCGCCTTCTCCGATTTCACGGCCCGGATACCATCGAACGGAGCCCTCTTCCACAACGTCGACTGCCCGAACACGGGCGGCATTCTCCAGGATTCGAGCTGCCGCAAGATCTCCCTCTCCACCAGGCAACCGGCGGATTATGAGGCGCGTAACATCCGACTGGACAGCGAAAAAACGGTCTTCGAGTTCTTTAACCGAGGCAAGGCCGCAACAGAGATCATTCTCACTCAACCGGGTCTTCACAACGTCGCCAACGCCCTTGCGGCAATGGCCGTCGGTCGGGATCTGGGCTTCGAAGCCGACGAACTGGCGCGTGGCATCGCCGCCTTCGAAGGCATCGCGAGGCGCTTCGAGGTCAAAGGAGCGGTCGGCGGCACAATCGTGGTAGATGACTACGCTCACCACCCCACCGAAATCCGAGCGCTGCTGCAGGGCGCTGCGTCCAGGTACCCGTCGAGGAGACTCATTGTCGCTTTTCAACCCCATCAGATCTCTCGCACAGATTTTCTGTTCGACGAGCTGGCGGCTTGCTTCAGCCTCGCCGATCTGGTCTTCGTCGCCGACATCTTTACAGCCCGCGAGGAGCCTGACGACGCGAAAAGAGCGAAAGCCATCGATCTGACTGCCGAGATCCGTGGGAACGGAACCGACGCGGAGCACATCGGCGACCTCGAGGATCTGGCCCACCGTGTTGCGACCACTCTGGAACCCGACGATATCTTTCTGACCGTGGGCGCCGGCAATATTTACGCCGTGGCTGAACGTGTGCTCGAACTCCTTGAAAAACAATAGGTTATCGCAGTCATCACCCGGTACTTTATGACGCGATTAAAACACCGGTGACCAATTTCTTTTTTTTGTCAACCATTTTTGGATTTTTTTTGCTCGCCGTACAACCAAGTATGAAGAGAGCTTAAGTTAACTCATTTTGTATTGCTTTTTCGGAGGTCTTAAAATGAAGAAAATCGATTTTCTCCTCGACATGACAAATGTGACCGTGCATCGACGGGATGACTGCATTCACTACGCTGGCTGCCTCGAGGAGGCTTCCGCCATGCTATGGCCGTCATTCTCGTGCGCAAACTGCAAGCAGTTCACCAAGTCAACCAGACGGGTCGCTAGCTACGAGCGCGCGGCCTCGCCCCTGGCCTGGGAATTCTAGCAACCCCTCTTAGATTCGCTTCCTTCTTCTTGACACATCGTTGCGGACCCACACAAAATAGAACTGTGAAGTTTCTCAAGTTCCTTTTTGGTGTGGTGGTAGTCGTGGCGCTGCTCGCGGTCATCGGAAAGATCTTCTTTTTCGACCTGGCCAAAACAAATTCGTACTCGATGATTCCCAACCTGGTGGCGGGGGATCTCTTCGTCGTAAAGACCGTTGGGATCATGGGACTCGGCGACATCGCCGTCTGTGAGGATCCGGACGATCCTTCCAGCCTGGTGGTGCTCAGGATCATCGGCGTCCCGGGGATGGAGGTATCCTTCTGGAAGAACCACGTAAAGATCGATGGCGACGTGGTGCAGCACGCGGTCGTGGACCCCATGATCTATGTTGATAACACCTCCGGAGAGCACATGGAGTACGTGGTCCGCATCGCCGAGGAGTACTATGGTGGAGTGCTGTACCAGGTCGCCCTCATGGATCGGGGCAAGGGAAAGAAAGCGGCGGGCGTCGTAGTTCCCGAAGGCCATTTCTTCCTCGTGGCCGACAACCGAAACATGGGGCGCGACAGCCGCAACTTCGGTTTTGTGCCCATCGAAGGGTGCATGGGAGAGGCCGTGTTCCTCCTGTGGCCCGGAGAGGACAGCGGAGACCTTGTCTGGACCCGCCGCTTCCTGTCATGGCTTCACTAGCGCACCGCGCCCTATTGTTGGCGATCCTCGCAGCGCCCCTGACGGTTGCGGCAGGAGATATGTCCGATCCCGGGTACATGACCGCCATCCGCCAGGAGATCGCCCGACTCAACATCGACGCCGTTTGCGATGATCGCGCGGGCACCTGCGTGTTCCCGACAACACTCGGCGAGCAGGGCCCCACTCTCGACGTAACCATTCGGTCAAGCTTTGCGACTCACACTGTCTACATTTACATCGAGCGGTTCATTGAAATCGATACCCCAAAAGGTCCCGGGCTGGAGCTGGCCCGGCTCCTCCTGGCCTACAATCGGCATATGGTGACATCCAAGCTGGAATGGGATGAATCCACCGCGACCATACGTATCTCGGTTGTGCTGAACACCGACTCCAACTTCGATAGAAAAGCCTTCCGTTCCCAATTGCTCGGTGTGCTTTCAAATGCACGAAGAATTCGCCCCGCTCTCATCGAGGCCATGAAAACCGCCCAATGAGCTGCCGGGATGTTCTATCGTTATACGAAGGTTTAGTATGGTCTGATGGGAGTTGACGACTGCTCACCTCGCGTCTATATAAAAACCAACAGTAAAACACCAGCAATCAGAAGACGAGATGACAGTTGAGGACAACAAGATCTCGGGGGCCCTGTCAGAAATCGACGTTAGCGCGTCGATGCTCGAAGCCGCCGTCAACGCCGTGGGCATCTGCCTGTCCGCAACGAGTGATGACCGCGCGGTAATCATCTACGACAAATCCACAATCAACATCGCGGCGGCCCTCGACAAGGCGTTCAGCACCATAGACGTCCCGGCCAAAGCGTTCAACCTCGACTCGATCGGCGCTCGGCCGCTGCCGACCCTGCCGGGCAAGATCGCATCGGCGCTAAAATCCGCCACGGTGTCAGCCATGGCGGTCACCACCGTCAGGGGAGAGCTGTCCCTGCGCAAGCTCGTCCTCGAGCTCGTCACCGCTCAGGGAATCCGCCACGCTCACATGCCGGCGATAACCGACGAGGTGTTCGTGGACGGGCTCTCAATGGACTACCGGGAGATCTCCAAGTTCATCGAAATGCTGATCGCCATGGCCGAGCAGAACAACTCCATCACGATGACATCGCCTGCGGGAACCAATCTCGAAATCAGCTACGCCACGCCGCTGCTCTACGACAAGATGGACGGCCTCATCAACCCGAATCGATGGCAGAACCTGCCGTCGGGACAGCTCATCATTTACCCCAACGACGCCAGCGGCATCTACGTGATCGATCGCAACATCGGCGACTGGTTCGAGCACAAATTCGATGTCACCGAACACCCGGTCACCCTGGTTATGGAAAACGGAAAGGTGCGCACAATCAATTGTGACAACAAGAGGCTGGAGCGAGAGATCGGCCTGTTCCTTCGCAGCTCCGACAACTCGGACAGAATCTCCGAGTTTGTGATCGGCGCCAACCTGGGGCTCACCCATGATCGTCCCAGCTCGCTCCTGGACAGTTATCGACCCAGCGCCTCACTGGTGCTCGGCGGCTTCGACCACACCCAAAAGGTCAACTGGTCGTCGGCCACGATCCTGCCCGTCTTCGGCAGTCACGCCAGCCTGTTCATCGGCGCCCGCCAGATCATGATGGGCGACGCCTTCTCGGCGGATCTTCTCAAGAAGAACTGAAAACGGGAGAACACGCGATGCAAAGGGTCAAGATCGTGGCCACTCTCGGCCCGGCGAGTTCGGATTCCGGTACGATTTCGGAGCTGGTAGCCGCCGGTCTGGACGTGGCCAGACTCAATTTCTCTCACGGCACTCACGAGGATCACCGGAAGATGTTCGATACCGTTCGCGCGGTCGCGAAGTCGCTAGGCGCCCACGTGGCCGTCCTGGCGGATCTGTGCGGCCCCAAGATCAGGGCGGGGAGGCTGCGGGGGGGTTCGGTAAAATTGGTGGAGGGCGCTGAGGTGACCATCACCACCGAGGACCTGATGGGCGACGAGAAGCGTTTCTCGACTAGCTACAAGCAGCTTCCCAGAGACGTTTCACCTTCGGACAGGATCCTCCTCGACGACGGGTTGCTGGAGCTCGAGGT
>JAUXHN010000160.1 GCA_030621515.1 Deltaproteobacteria bacterium
CGTCGCACGCCTCGGGAGGCTCCTGTGTGTTGTTGCCGCAACCGTCAAGGCAGTCGTCCAGCACGAACTCGTCGCATTCATCTGCGCACTCCAGCACACCCCCGTCGGCGAAGCCCAGGCTCGAGCACTCCTGACCGTCCAGGTCGGTGCCGTCGCACACCTCGGGAGAATCGATGGTGTTGTTTCCGCACAGGTCGGTGTCCGTGTCGGTATCCGTGTCGGTGTCGGTGTCCGTGTCGGTATCCGTGTCGGTATCGGAATCGGTATCCGTATCGGTGTCGCCATCCGAATCGGAATCGACGTCTATATCGCTTTCAGGGTCGATCTTGGTATCGACATTGGCACATCCCCAACAAGCAACGGTCGCGACGCCGAATAGAATGATCATAATTATAAGAAATCTGGTCATTAAATCGTCTCCTTGAAATCACAGAAGCAAACGATGTCATCTTTATGATAACGTAAATTTACGTCCTCATTAATAAAAATCGTTTCCTTCTTATAATTGGTTGATGGTCTTACGAGTTATTATGATACGAAGTTCAAGGTGAAAATCATGGGAGCCCCAATGAAAAGCCAGTTCGATCGATTTTCGGGAACATCGCGCTACATCACATCCGCAGAACTGAGACACTCCGTCAACGTGGCCGCCGCCCTGGGACGCCCGTTGCTGGTCAAGGGCGAGCCCGGTACCGGCAAGACCTTGCTGGCCCATGCGGTTGCGGAGGATCTGGGTCAGGAGATCATCACATGGAACGTCAAGTCCACTTCGAAGGCGGCGGACGGCCTGTACGTGTATGACACGGTCCAGCGACTCCAGGACAGTCGGTTTCAGGATCAGGACGTGGGAGATATCCGCAAGTACATCCGGCTCGGCCCCCTCGGCAGGGCTCTCACCTCAAAGGAGCAGAAGGTTCTGTTAATCGACGAGATAGACAAGGCCGATCTGGAATTTCCCAACGATCTGCTCCACGAACTGGACGTCATGGAGTTCACGGTCCTGGAAACCGGTGACGAGCACCGGGCTACCACGAGGCCCATAGTAATCATTACGTCCAATGCGGAAAAAGAGCTTCCGGACCCTTTCCTTCGGCGATGCATCTTTCATTACATCCAGTTTCCCGACGAGAAGCTCATGACCGAGATCGTTCATGTCCACTACCCGGACATTGCGGACAAGCTGCTCAACCAGTGTCTGCAGAAATTCTACTGGCTGCGAGATCTGGATTCCCTTCGAAAACGACCATCCACCTCGGAGCTCCTCGATTGGATCGGCGCTCTCATCGCTGCGGGGATTCCCCCCAAGCGCATCGCCAAGGAGATCCCTTTCATGGGCGCGCTTCTCAAGAAACCGGAGGATATCGAGGCGGTGGAAGGCGGGTCCCGGGCAAGGCGACCCTGGTAGGTCGGATGGCGGCGACCCGACATCACGAGACAGAACACGCCGACCTCTTCCTCTCGTTCTTCTACCACCTGAGAAAGAGAGGGATGAGGGTCACTCCCAATCAGTGGATGACTCTCGTCGAGGGTTTGTCAAAGGGTCTTCACGGATCCTCGATGATCGGCTTCTACTCCCTGGCACGGGCGATCCTGGTGAAGGACGAGACCGAGCTGGACGACTTCGATCTGGCTTTCGCCCGGCATTTCGAAGGTGTCGAGGAAATATCCTCTGAGCTGAAGGACGATATCTGGAACTGGCTCGACAATCCCATTCCACCGCCTGCGATCGATTCCGAGTTCCAGAAAATGCTCGATGAAGTGGATGTGGATGCGCTCCGCGAACAGCTGGAACAACGGCTGAAGGAGCAGACCGAGCGGCACGACGGCGGGGGCAAGTGGGTCGGCACCGGAGGGTATTCACCCTTCGGCCACGGGGGCTATCACCCGGGCGGGATTCGCGTCGGCGGTGAAAGAAGACTGGGCACGGCGGTACAGGTTGCCGCGGACAGGCGTTTTCGGGAGCACCGCAGAGATCTGCAAATGGATACTCGTCAACTTTCTGTGGCATTGAAGAAACTCCGCGCGTTGCAACGGATAGGCATCGCGGAAGAGCTGGATGTGGACGCGACGGTGGACAGGACCGCCAAGGACGCCGGAGATCTTCACCTGATCTTCCAACCTCCCCGGGCCAACAACCTGAACCTGCTGCTCGCAATGGACGTGGGCGGCTCCATGGATCCGTTCCGGCACATGGTGAACTTGATCTTCTCTGCGGCCCACGGCGCCCGCCATTTCAAGAGATTCGAGCACATCTACTTTCACAACTGCATCTACGACCACGTGTACATGGACGCCGCGTTCACCGAACCCGTTCACATGCGGGACCTCGTTCGGAGCTTCGATCGGGAAACCCGCCTCGTGATAGTCGGGGACGCCTACATGTACCCCGGAGAGCTCACCCAGCGCTGGGGCGCCATCAACTGGGGGGACCACAACGAGGAACCCGGAATGGTTCACCTCGCGCGCCTGGCCGAGCATTTCAAGTACTCCGCCTGGCTCAATCCTGTGGGGGAAGCCCGATGGTCGGCGCCGTCCACCCGGCTGATCAGGCAACTCTTCGACATGTATCCCCTCACCGTCGAAGGAGTAGCCGACCTCGCCGACGACCTGGGGGAGTAATGTGGCGCCCCTGAATACAGAAGCAAACCTTAAAACTTAAGATTGTCCCCACAGGCGTGAACAAGTAGTCTCTTGCACATTCGATCTTAACGAAACTGCGGGAGACAATCGATGGCCGATAAGGGAAAATCCACCAAAAAACCGTTTTTCAAGAACCCCGCGAACGTCGTCCTGATGGTGATAACCGCGGGAATGCTGGCCTACATGGCGGTCTACCGGGGCGAGGACGGCTACACCGGGCTCGAACGGCTCTACCACCGGGTCGCAGGGGGTGTGGAGTACGTGGCCGTGGGTTGCGACAAGCCGCCGGACTCGGAGGTGGAAGCGCACTTCAAGGACAAGAGCGGATCGATTCCCGTGGATCCCGATTTCGACATCGACGAGGGCGAGATCTGCGGAAACGGCAAGAGGTACTACTGCACCTCCAAACCCCCCAAGAAACCCATCCCGATCGGGTGGAAAACTCCGCCGTTGCCCGGGTCCGATCCCGACTACGAGGGGCCGAGCCCCTTCGATGAATTCAAAGAGTCGCCGTATGCCATGCCGTCCCCCAAGATAACCCTGGCCCGGGCGCCGGTACGGGACCGGGGCGATGCCGTTCTCATGGATGCCATCGACAGGGCGCTTTCCATCGAGGGCGGCAAGATCGGTCTGGTCTCCCACCGCCCCGCGCGATCTCAACTCGACAAGATCGCGCCCCAACTGGTCAAGCTCGACGCCTCCCTGTTCGAGACGGACGACGACGGGAAGCTGGCGGAACAACTGAAGGCCGACAATATCGATTACGTGCTGGTGGACCGCACGACGCCCAGGGCCGGATCGTGGATAGAGAACAGGATGGACACGGTCCGCATCCGCATGAGGGACGCTGTCAGCCTCTCCTGGTTCCATCCCGTGGTGCTGGGCTCCGGCTACGCGATGTTCCGCAGGGCCGAGCCGTTCGAGATCGCCAAGCACATCAAGCGGCGCCTGACCGCCCGCGCCAGAGCGTTGCTCGAAGGACGGGATCCGAGCGATTTCGAGTTCGAGATGCCCCTCGCGGCGGTGGGAGATTCCGTTCACCGCGTGATCGTTTCGTTGCGGAAGCGCGTCGAACCCGGCCTCAAGGGACGAAAGCTGATCAGGCGGATGGCCAACGACAAGAAGGCCCTCGCGGCGCTGGACAAGGCGGTGAATCGCGTCCGCAGCGATTGGGGCCGGATGAGAAATGACAACAAGAGGGCGTACAACCTCGATATTTCCCCGGATATCCGAAAGGAAATGAAGGAAATCGAGATTGAAATAGACGTGCTGTACGACTTTTGCGAGTTAACGGATCGAACACCCCGAAACCTCTTGTGGTATCTGGAACTCGGCCTCGAAGGCCTGATGACCAGGGAGAAGAAGGGCAACAAGAATGTCAACTACCTGGAGCCGAGCTACGCGGTTCACATGGAGATCGCCAAGGAGGTGATCTTTCTGGAGCGCATGTTCAAGAAATCAGGGATGAAGCAGTTCCTGCGCGAGGCCAAGAACAAGAAGATCAAGAGGAAACGCGGCCAGGTTTTGAACGAATCAGCCTGGAAGAACAACAACGAGCACCTTTTCAAAAAATTCAGATCCATAAACTGGGTGGAGAAACCCCAGGCCGATGGCGGCGATATCGTCGAGATCTACCGTGGTGTTCCGCTGAAAACCATATGGGAAGTCACCCGATCGGCTCTCGTCCGATCGCTGGAACTCGGCGCCCACTGGCTCATGATCAATCAGAGCGCGGACGGCCAGTACGCGTACAAGTACACTCCCACCAACAAGCCCGGCAGGCGCTGGATGCCGGGGGGAAACATCGTTCGCCACGCGCTCAACCCGTATACCCTGCTGATGGTCAACAAGATCAAGCAAGATCCTCGCTACGTCGAGAGCGCCAAGAAGGGAATCGAGTTCAGCCTGAAGTTCCTGCGCCACAAGGGAGACCGGTGCTGCATCTGCCACCGGGATCCACCGGCCAGGTACTACAACGCAAAGCTCAACGCGGTGGCGGTGACCATCCTGTCCATCCTCAAGCTCGGAGATGTTTCGGACATTACCGAGTACGAGAGCGTACTGGAGTGCCTGGGCAACGAGATGCTCTACATGCAAAACAAGAACGGTCATTTCCGGCAATACGATGTGCCGCCGGATCATCCTTACTACGGCGCGGAGAGCACCATCCACGCGGGCGAGTTCATCTTCGTGCTCGCCAGGCTGTACAGCCATTACAACGACGAGAGGTACAAGGCGGCTTGCGACCACGCCATCGATTTTTACATGCAACAATGGAGACACTCTCTTTCCGAGAGAACTCCCGAGGGAATCTACGACGAGGAACACCGGGTCAACCTGATCGGTATCGTTCCGTGGCTCGTCACCGCCATGCAGGACCTATACAAGACCACCGGCGAAAAGAAGTACGCCGACTTGGGGTTCGAGGCGCAGGACTGGATCGACGAGGAGTTCTTCTGGTGGCTCAACAGATCCCAGTATCCGGACTACGTGGGGGCGTCTTTCAAGGTGCACAGGGAACTCCCCGCAGTCAACTCGTGCCAGTACGCAGAGGGCGCCGCCGCCGCGTACGACATCGCAAAGAGGACCGGCAAGGACGTGGAGAAGCGAAGGCAACTGGTGATCCACAGCATGCGATACTGCCTGCAGCTGCAGTATGACAGCTACGACAACACCTTCTTCCTCCCGGTCCCGGAAGAGGCGATGGGAGCATATCGCTACACCCTCGGCCACCTCAGGCTGCGAAACGACTACAACTACCACGCCATGGCCGCCATCGCACAGGCGGTGGAGTACCTGAAACCGGACGACTATCCGAGCGAGCGACCGCTTCGAATCCCGCCGGTGCTTCGGGAACTGCTCGGCGGCCAGGACAACCCCGCGGGGAACATGACCAGAGAAGAATACAAGGCGGCCCTCGAGGCACAGGCGGCGGTCGATGGGGGGGTACCTCAAGAGGCAGAACAGGAGGGCTCCAAGTGAGATCTCTGATCGCGGCCCTTGCGTGCACCCTGGTCATCACCGCGTGCGCGGGAGCAAATCAAACCGGTGAGAACGACGGCAGGACCGAGATGCGGGAACCTCCCAGGCCCAGACCCCTCGCGGGGGCGAGTGAGCTGGACGTGGATCCGGGTTCTGCCCGACATGACGATAATGACAATCCGGATTCGAAATGCGCGATGGACTCGCCCCTTCCGCCGGATGTTCCCCCGAACGCGGACGCGCAGGTATTGCACTCCATGGGTCAGGGAAGGATCCTGTCCCGGAACGGACCGGAGGCCTTGACCATTCTCCTCGCGGCAGCGAAGAAAGCCCCCAAAGATGCCGCGATCCTGGGCGATCTGGCCACGGCCATGCTTCAGTGCCGCTTCAACTCCAGGGCAATCGAGAAACTGGAAGAAGCTGTCCGCCTGGATCCCGGGAACGTGGATCTCCGGGCCAACAGGGCGCAGGCCCTTCAGATAGTCGGCCGAATTCCCGACGCGGTTGCGGCCTACCGGGAGGCCATCGAGTTGGCGCCCGAGGATCCCTCATTGCGAAACAACCTGGCGGTGGTGCTCATCGTAACCAGGGATCTGGCCGACGCGGAGAAGCAGGCCAGAGCCGCCCTCGAGATCAATCCCCGCAACGCAAACTACCTGATCAACCTCGGCTACATTCTCGCCAGGATGAAACGGCTCCCGGACGCGGAGCTGATCCTCAATCGGGCGGTGGAGATCGCCCCGGACAACGCGGACGCCCACAACCAGCTCGGCCTCGTGCTCGCGGCCCAGAAGCGAAACGCCCTGGCGGCCGATCATTTCCAGAAGGCTCTTGAAATCAATCCCGACCACCACGCTGCAAAGGAAAACATGCGCGCCATGGATCAGGGGTTCGATTTCATGGGACCGTGGGGCGATCACCGGTAAGGGCGAAAACGACAGGGCGAACACGACGGGGGCGAAAACATCAGGGCGAACACATGGGTTCGCCCCTACTTCTTTCCGAATATCAGTGTGCTTCTGGCCTTCTTGGACAACCGGGGGGTCACCCTGGGATCGAATGAAGCGGGGGGTATGGTGGACAGGTGCCTCTTGAGCGCGTGGTCCATGGACTTGAACCGGGCTCCGAATCCATTGGCCTCGCGATTATCGCTTAGCCAGACGAGCTGAGATTTGCAATCGGCGGGTTGGGGCAGATTATCCATGAACAGCTTCATCTGCATCGTTGCGCCCACGGAAACACGCTCGTTGGTCAGGACGAACAGTCCGCCGTCGCAGATGTTCTGGGCCTTCGCCGACGACCATGAACCGTCCACGAGGAACTTGACGGGGAATTCCGTTGTCGTCCGCGGTCCTACCTTGCGCCGATCACCCACCTTGCCCGTACAGAATTCGAGAAGGAATTTTCTCAGAGCATGATGCTGTGGCGCAAATTCGAACCCGATACCCGACGGGAGGGTGGATTGCCAGGCCCTCGGGCGCCGGTGCCATGCGATATTGCCTACGATGACCACAACATCAGAAAGACCCTCCAGATTCAGGTGGATCTCCAGGGAATCACCCAGACCATAGTACTTTTGTGTTTCGATGAAGAGGCCGCCGCCGGGAAGATCCTGTAAATATCCTTTGAGGAACTGCTCGGTGTTGTATTTGACTGCAAGCGAGTCCGATACCATTTCATCGCCCTTTCGTTCCCCACTGTACTTGTACACCAAAGCTGTCAGGCTTTCAATGCGGCGGGCCGCTGAGTCTCTTTAGTTTCCTGTTCAGTTCGGCATAACGCCGGTTGTCCGGATCCCTGGTCCACGCCCGACCCACAACGTCGACGCATCGCTCCATGAGACGCCGAGCCCAGTGCTCCCGGTAGGGCGGGTTCACGGATCCCGAGAACACCTCTACTGCGTCCGCCGCCCATGCGCACCCTTCCACGGTTTCAATATCCCCACGCTTGTCGTGGGAAACCAGGGTGCGGACCCTGCCCATTCTCTCCCGCACCCGGCGGGCGCACTCGATGGCCGCCGGGGTCCCCGTGGTTGGGAATTCCTCCCAGATCCTTCGCTTTAACTCCAGGGCGCCCCGAGGATCGTTCGCATCCATGGACTCGGCCTGGCGACAGAGGTCGAGCGCCTGCTCATTGTCATCCATACGGCAGCAGGGTACGAGAAAGAATGCGAACCCCGGTACTAGCGAAACAATGAACCTCGCTGAAACCATGATCCGATTCTGACAGAATGTGTTCGATCGTGGAAGCGCCTGTTGACCGAGCCTGCCCATTGCCTACACTTGAGCTGCATGCAAGGACTGAGAAATATAATCAGACTCGCCGTTCTGGCGCTGGCGCTTCTTTTGCCTTTGTCAATCAGTGCGGGTCCCGGACCGATACCGGAAGGGTTCGAGGTGGTCGACTCGGAGGGGTGCAAGTTCGTGGTGCGCCCTGCCAACTCCAGGGTGGTGCGGGAGCTCGCGACCACATGCGCCGATGGGGCCGATCGGATATTCGCGCAGCTGGACGTCACCCGTAGCTTGTCGAGCATGAGCCCTGATCCCATCGAAGTTCGTATCGTCTCCGAGCCGGCCGAAATGGCTCTGGTAGTACCGAAGGGAGCGGCTCCGCCCGCCTGGTCCCACGCGGTGGCCTATCCGGAATGGGGCATGGTGGTGCTGCCCTTGAGACACCGGGACGGTCGACCGGTTGAGGATCTGGACATCGTTCTCGAGCACGAAATCTCGCACCTGGCCCTGCGGCGCGCCCTGGAGGGCAAGCCCGTGCCACGTTGGTTTTCCGAAGGGATCGCGGTGATCCAGTCGGAGGGCACATCGTTGAACCGATCCAGTGTGCTGTGGTGGGCGGCCTTCACCGACTCGTTGACACCCCTGAGAGAGATCGAGCGCTACCCGGAGAGTCACACGGCGGTGACCCTCGCATACGCGCAGGCGGCGGATTTCGTCGGATACCTTTTGCGGGAAGGGGGATGGTTCACCGTTCGCGTGCTACTGCGATACATGAAACGAGGGAGCACCTTCGAGGAGGCCTTCGAGAACGCATACGGCCGATCCGTGCCGCAAATGGAGAAACGCTGGCGCGAGCGGCTGACCGGAGGTTGGGGATGGCTCTCGCTCCTGACCGGCGCCGGAGCCATATGGGGAGCGATCACGTTGCTCTTCATCCTGGCTTATGTCTCCACCAGAAGACGGCAGCGACAACGACTTGCGCAGATGGAAGAAGAGGAGGAGCCCATCGAGCGGCTGATCGGGGTCATTGAAAACCTGGAGGAACGGGCGCCGGACCCCAGGATCAGGAAGAACCTGACCGATACGGTCGGCGCGAAGAATACTGTGGTGAAGATTGATGGAAAAATTCACACACTACATTGACAGAATCTTGATCTGATCAGGGTGTTCTTCTACCGCGACCACGTCGCCTCCGCTTGCTTGACGGGGCGGGCCGATTCTTGCTCTGTTGCCGTCGGCCTGCGTTTCCGTCCTGACCGCCCTTCCCCTTTGCCGCCAGACTATGAATGGTCATCGGAGTGTACCCTACAGTTCCAATGGATTGGGCGTATGCATCGGCCTGCTGCTGCGCGGCGGCTGGGCTGGGATCGTTTGCGTCTTCGGGTTCATCGGACTTCCTGGGCTCGATGAGCTTCAGTTCGGCGAGCAGCTTGTCGTCGAGCTTCTCGTACCATGCATAGATACCGAGCTCGACTACTTCGACGAGGGTTTTTTCGGGGCTTTTTTCAATTTCAGTCTCGGAAATCTCCAGAAGATCGTCCAATAACATCGCAAGTCTTCCGGGAATCTCAAGCGGCGGCATCGGCCGGTCCGATTGGTATTCCGATGAGTTTCGTTTTGAGCGTTGATCGAGGAGATGGAATAGTCTTTGTTTGGTCATGGGCTCCTCCGGGTAACCCGGATTGTCAGTGACATCTTTTTTACATACCTGTTGGTGCCGGTCCCTATGCGCAGGGTCTCGGCAACTGGATAAGGCCGTTGCAACCTAACGCACGCGGCAAACAAAGGCAATGGTCTTTTGCTTTCACACTAAAGTTCCGGCTTAGTCGCGTTTTCACGGATTCCTGTATCCAGTGATCTTTTTTGGTTAAATAAAATGTGAATTCTATCTTATGACTTGAGAGGCGGCTCTCTCGGTTTGAAGTGAATGGGTTGCTCAGTAGAAAGCGTATGGCATCAACAATAATGGAGGGGCATATGAATAATCTTTTCTCTTATCTTCGGATTGCACTGGCAATGGTCATCTTGCTGTCAGTCACAGGCTGTGGCAAGGAGGCAAAGAACTTCGAAGTGGATGGTGGAACGGACACAGACACAGGCACAGACACGGATACAGATACGGACACAGATACGGACACAGATACGGACACAGACACGGATACCGATACGGATACCGATACGGACACAGATACGGACACAGACACGGATACC
>JAUXHN010000291.1 GCA_030621515.1 Deltaproteobacteria bacterium
CAATTGCATCTTGCTGGAGAAGAACTACCCGGAATGCACTCCCGCCTGCGAACCGGGTTTTACCTGTGACACGAACGGCGAGTGCATCCCATTCCCCACAACGTTGAATGTGGGGACGGTCACTGTCATGGGCCTCCTTGCGGATCTCGAAATCGATCCCAATTCCGTGGGGGACTACAGCAACACCGATGTCGCACATCCGCCCTTCGAGGACAGCTCCGAGATCTCGCTGATCGTGCCGGGCGGCGACGGTGTCGACCCGTTCATTCTTGACGGGTACGGCATGGAGGTTCTCAAAACCCCCGGCGACGAGTGGCTCATCGAGAGGGATGAAACCACTCTGGAAGTCACCAACGATCTCACAATCAACTGGACGCCGTCGAGCGGCGAGGCCAGGATCCTTGTCACCCTCAACATCGATCAGCACGGCAACTCCCCGATCACCATGCGCTGCCTGTTCGACGACACCGGAACCGCCGTCATAACAAAGGATTTCCTGCAGATCTTCAACGAGTACCCGGTCTCCGGGGCGGGCAACGGCAACATCTACCGGATCACCTACGACTCAGTTCAAACAGTGAACGGTTGCGTGGAACTCCAGGTGTACAGCAAGGTGCACGAGGACCTGACCGCCGAGCACCAGGACGAGACCGAACCACCGCCCTGATTGGCGCATCAAGCAGGTCTGGCCTACTTCTTTTTCCGAAAACGGTTTGCCACCTCGGGCGCCTCCATCATGGCGGTGCCCAGGATTCTGACCCCTTTTTTGAGAAGCTCGGCGGTGGTTTTTACCCTCCCTGTGGGGGGCGGCCCGACCTGCGGGAAACCGCCCTCGTCCGGCGTGAGATTCTCCCAGTTGTGGAACAGCCGACCCCAGTCGCTCTGCAGCGCTTCGAAGACCTGATCGTTGCCGTTTTGGGGATACCAGTACAGGTCGTGGTAAACCACCGATGCCAGGTACGACCAGGGCGCCAGCCAGGTCTTGAGAGACCACTCTATCGGCTTCTTGAGCTTGCCCCAGTAAATCTGATGCTGCATCTTTCCAGCGAACGTGAGTTCCTCGGAGGGATCGGTGAAGTTCCAATTCTGCTGCGCGGCTTTCTTGTCGCCCACTATTTCGATGTCGGACGGATCGCCGCAGCCCAGGCCCTTCTCGTGGGCGATGCGGATGTACTTGAGATCGAGCGGATTGTACCCCATCATTTTGGCCGCCACCGCGTCTATGGCCACCTGATCAGATGACGCGAGGATGACGTTCTTGACGTGAGGCCGCATACAGCGCGGGCCCGGACCGTCACCGGCGAAGGTGCCGTCCATCACCGCGAAGATGCCCCTGTGTATCTTCTTCTGGATCATCAGGAGGTCAACGAGAGTCTCGTGGATGACCGGATGGGTCCAGTGACGGTGTTCGTTGAGGAGCCCTCCGAAGGCGTTCTTCATGGCCCCGGTCGTGGTGGTGAATATGTGGTTCTTGACGGTGGGCAGGTGAATGATGTTCTCGCCGATGAACCGCTCTGGAATGCTGAAGCCTTTCGGGTACACGTCGTTGAGCACCAGGAATTCGTCGGCGAGGTCGCCCACCGCATCCCGGATGTGGATCCACTCCTCGCCCTCGTAGAGGTGCACGTTGCGCAGGCCGTGATCCTCGATGACGTCGATCTGCTTGTTCTCGCGCTCCCCCAAATGGGAGTCGACCACGACGGTGCGATTGTGACATCCGTGGATGAGATCGGGATCGTAGCCGTCCTTCTTCATGGCATCGATCACCGCGTCCAGTTGCCAGGGCGTGGTGGAGCACGCCGGGAAGAAGAAGTGCCAGCTGATGTTGATCTTCAGCGCGGTATCCGCGTCCCTTGCGATTACATCCTGGTAGTCCGCGAGGTTCATCAACTCGTGATAGTCCGTGCGAACGGTGGCCGGCGTGGTTGTGAGTACTGCGACTTTGGATCGTGTCATGTGAGCTTCCCCTGTTTGATGAGCTTCTTCAAGGAAGAGGGATCACCGAGCTTACCAGGTACTTGTTGGACGAGACGGCTATTGAATTTTCGATCACCGCCGAAGTGGACGGGCTGATGAACTGATCCACCGAGGTCCGCCAGTTGTTGAAGAAATCCAAGTTGCCGCTGCCGTCTTCGCTGGACCACGCCGACGGCAACGCGGGTGGTGTGGTATTGTCGAAGCCCGCCTCGGTGTCGCAGACAGCCGGCTCCTCACCCGCCGCAGCCCAACCGATGCAAATATCTTCCACGTACCATTTGTCGGCGTTGGTCCCCTGGTAGTGGAAGGCGATGCGCACGTCCTGGCCGGACCAGGCGCTGATATCGATCACCACACCGCGGGCCCATGCGTTGTCGGCCGCTGCGTTGAACATGTCGGCGCCGTCGGCGAGGACGGTCCAGGAGACGTCTTCCGGATCCGCAGAGTTGTCCGGCCCCATCAGGAGATCGTGCTGGTTGTAATCAGCCGCTTTCAAATACTTCTCCCAGAAACTCAGGTTGAGGACCTGAATGAGTTCGCAATCGAACCCGTCGCCCGTGTAACCATCGTTGCAATCGCACTCGTAACCGTCCGGCGTGTCGGTGCACGTGGCGTTCTCGTCGCAATCGTCCAGACCTTCCGCGCATTCGTTGACGTCCGAATCAGAATCACTGTCAGAATCACTGTCAGAATCACTGTCCGTGTCGCTGTCCGTATCGGTGGCGCCGCCGTCCCCGATAGAGTGTGTCGGCGGAGCCTCGCCTCCGCAGCTCACGGCTATGAGCGCAGCCGAAAAAAACACCAACAAGAGAAAAGATTTGCCATATTCAAACATCGGTCCTCCCATAATAAAACCATCCGGCTGTCGAGAGTAATTGTCTCACAAAACGACCAATAGCTCCTGTAAAAAAGAGCGGAGGCTCATACTTCCAGCCGCGCGACAGCCGCACGAGTTATCGCCGCCAGAGAATTCTCCCGATCCCGCATCGGGATCGGAATCCGAATCCGAATCCGAGTCCGAATCCGAGTCGGAGTCTGAATCGGTATCGGCGTCCCCTGTACCGCACGGCCCGGATTGCCATGAATGATCGCAGCAGTAGCCCGAGTTAACCACGTTGCTCGCGTCTTCCGGATCGGGTGTGCCCTCGCAAATACAGGGAACTTCCAGCTCCACGCTGTCTTCGCAGGGGGCGGGTCCTATGTAGTCGAGGCTTATGATCACGTTATCCACGTCCAGGATATTTGTTGTGTCGGCCGGGTTGTTGTGGATGTAGAGATAAACGCCGACTTTGTTGATGCGAAGCTCATCAGTCGTTCGCCAGGCCATCCCGTCCACGGTCAGGATCTTCTCTCCGTCAATCCAGAAGGCCTGCGATCCGTCCGTCTGGTTGGGTGTTCCCGGATGGATCGTCATTTCGAGAACATGCCAATCACCTCTCGTCATGAAAGCGTCCGTTTGAGGTGAGAACATATCTCCGTAGCAATCGTCCGGGCCCGGATGCCCGCAATCCATGTACATCTCGTAATAGTATGAGTAGAAACCCCATCTTCCGGGCCAGGGCAGGGATTGGTAGCTGGACCAGGGTTCCAGGTTGGACGAGAACCTGTCATCTCCTGCCGGTCTTTCCCCTGCGTGACCCATGCAAGCCCACGGGTAGTCATCCGGGTGGCACGCGCCCATACCGCCGAGGTGCATGAAGTTTCCCTGGTGAAAATCGGCGTTGAAACGTACATACCTCCGGAAAAAAAGGTCGTCCCAGCTCACCACATCCCCGAGAAACTTCTTGGGTCCCGAGGAGACGCCGCTGGTCAATTCAACGCTGGTATCGTTGACCACCTGAAGGCGCATGCACTGTGCTCCCTCCACCCCCGCCATGGTTTCGTCGATGAGAAAAGTACGGTCCGGCGCGCCGTAGGTGTCGTTCCAGTAAGCGCTCCAATATGTATCGGAACCGTCCGCGTCGGCAGCCTCGAAATCGTGGCAGAAAACCCACTCCGGGTGATCTCCGGAAAGTTCGCATTCCGTCGCGCCTGCCACCTTTGCGATCGAGATGATCAGGACTGCGGAAACCAACATTCTATAAGCGTTCATGTGTCTATCCTCGGCTGTTGCCATGATGTGAGATCCGATTGCATTATAACACCCAAAATGTAAATGGTGCCCATGTCCGGCATTCCTTACATCGGGGAAATCCTTTCTCTCTTGGCAGCTCTCTTCTGGGCGATCGGCGTGATCTTCTTCAAGCTCGCCGGCGAGCGAATGCCGCCCCTGGCACTCAACCTCTACAAAAATTGCGTGGCCATGGTCCTTCTGCCCATCACGATGCTCATCGCCTCGGAGACCTTTTTCCCCGAAATTCCCCTCGAGTGGTGGTTTCTCATGGCGGGCTCCGGGGTGATCGGCATCGCCGTCGCGGACACCATGTTCTTCTTCTCCCTCGAGAAGCTGGGGGCCGGGCTGACTGCGGTCGTCGACACGACCTATACTCCCCTGATGCTGGCCATGTCCTTCTTCTTCCTTTCGGAGGACATGGCGCCCA
>JAUXHN010000293.1 GCA_030621515.1 Deltaproteobacteria bacterium
ACGGGCCTCGATCCCAATTATCCCTATTCCGGCGGCTTCATCGGAGTGTGGGGCTACGACTTTGTGAACGACAAACTCAAGAACCCGAACGAATGGTACGATTTCATGGGCTACGGCGATCCGACATGGGTGAGCGACTACACATACGCGGCACTGTACGAGAGGATAACCATCGTCAACGGGCAGACCGACATGGATATGATTCTTCCGCCGGATTTCCAGGAGAACTGGATATCGCTCGCCGTCTTCTTCGACGGAGCCGTGGGTCGCGGTCCGGATCTCCGTATGAGGAGGATGCCCACGGATCCGGCCGAGGAGATCGAGATCTACAATTCGACCGGGGATCTCATCGACGTGGTCGAGGCGTACTTCAACCCCTACGGTCATCTCGGCGGGGGGCTGCTGCTCTTCCCGGATCCCGGGCAGGACGCCGCGTTCGCCAGGCTGGCCGGTCACGAAATGGTGGAGATCTAGATGTGAGGGAGAGGTGCCCATGTGTTGGAGTCCCCCCAAACTGCTCTTCAAGCTGATCCTGATCGGCCTTCTGTCGGGGGCAGGGGGGTGCGGTAAATCATCGCTCGTCAGGTTGCCGGAAATGGACTCGGGCGCCGATCTTGATACCGACTCCGACGCGGATTCGGACACTGACGCAGATACCGAAACAGATACTGAAACAGATACTGGCACAGATACGGATACGGATTTTTGTTGGGCTTACATCGAAGAGCAATACGATGTGCCGGCGCCTCCCGATGGAGTACCTGCGACTCTTGGGGATTTGTGCGCCGTTCCCGGGAATACTGCTCAAAGTGGCAAGGCGGCGACAGTTTTGTTTGAGGCAGATCCACTTGACGCCTATGTAGCTGCCGGAAAGATCCTGGTTGAACAGGAAATCGCAGACAAGATTGTCGGTTTGCCTCAGGTACAGGTAACTCAAGCTTTTCCCGAGGATCTTTTGAACATAAGCGTCAGCAACATGACCGCTACGAGTGGAGGTTTCTCTTTCGACGTCGAAATTCCCGAGACGATATGGCTGGATCCAGGTGGGGCAGAGATCTCCGTCATGGTCACTTTTGAACTGTTGTGCGATGAGCCAAGCGGCGATACCAAAATGGTGGAGTCGCTGACCTATCTGCACTATTGCGATGGTGAAGATCACTGCATCTGGGTAAGCTCCGGCGGGGAGTGCATCGTTTGTGGAGAGGTCTGCGAGAAGATAGCCAGTCCTCTCCCTGCCTTGCCCGGCGATGGTCCCCTGGCATTGTCCGCGAGTCCCGGCACCGAAATCGTACCGGTTGCTCAATATGGACGAAAGCTCATTCTGTTCGCAGAACAACGCGGAGCGAAGGATCAACTGTCGTATTTCTGGAAAGCAACCGGCGGGACGCTCATCGGCGAGGACAAGGCCGGCGTAATCTGGGAGGTTCCAAGGGGACCGGGCTCATATCTGATCCAGGTTGCCGTCAGGGATAACAATTCCGCCTCGGTTGCCACCATGAGTTGGCGTCACAAAGCGTAGCGACATGGAAAAGCTACGCATTTGTCTGGTCGGCCCCAGCCTTCAGGGAAACCTGGCGCTCGAATATCTGGAAGCGTCCGTCCACGAGAAGGGATACGAGACCAGGCTTGTTCCATTTGAGGTCAGGTCCGACGCGCCTGGATGCGTTCAGTCCATCTTGAAGTTCAATCCCCACATTGTCGGCATCAGCATTGGATTCCAGTGCACGGTGGACGACAACCTGGCGTTGGCGAGCCTGCTGCGCAAGTCTGGATACAGTGGTCACGTTACCTGTGGCGGCAACGTTCCAACCTTCTGTTACCAGGAGCTGCTCGAGGAGTCAGAATCGATTGACACTGCGGTACGTCACGAAGGCGAGATGGCTCTGGTGGAAATACTCGAAAAGCTTGCGCAAGGAAAAGACATTCGCGATATTGACGGGCTTGTCTGGCGCGAAGGGCAGTCGATTGTGACCGGCAAGACCAGACCGCTCTTGTCCGAGCTGGACAGTTTGCCGCGCCCTCTTCGTCGATCTACTCCACTGGTAGTGGGCGGAGCGCCGATCGCAGTAATGCTCGCTTCTCGGGGCTGCATCGGCGAGTGTAACTACTGCTGTCTGCGAGCGTTCGGCAAGGACGCGGGCGGAAAGAGGTTTCGCTTGCGGGATGTGGAGGCCATCGCCGATGAGATAGCAGATGTGTATCACAAGCTGGCGGTGCGAATTATCATCTTTCAAGACGACCTCTTTATCCTGACCAGTGAGCAAAAATCCATCGATCGGATGAACGCAATTACCCGC
Organism: Deltaproteobacteria bacterium; assembly: GCA_030621515.1. Classification (GTDB taxonomy): domain Bacteria; phylum Myxococcota_A; class Polyangia; order JAAYKL01; family JAAYKL01; genus JAUVAN01. The sequence goes on from JAUXHN010000293.1 coordinate 2,298, forward strand.
GCTATCCGGGCCCGGGGTGTCGAGAAAATGTTGTTCTGGATCAAGGGGCGTCCGGAGACGATCACCCCTGCCGTTGCTGAAGCCGCAAGCGAAATGGGCGCCATTCACGTCTTTCTGGGGGTTGAAAACGCCTGCGAAAAGAGGCTTCGCTACCTTGGTCGCACGCATGACAGGCAGGATAACTCGAACGCAATTTCCCGCTGTCTGGATTTCAATATCAGGTCGTCCTTCAATATCATGATGTTTGATCCGGATTCGACAATCGAAGAGATCTCGGAAAATATTGATTTCGCGTCGCAGTATTTCGATCTGACGTGGAACATCTGTCGCACAGAGATTTACCCCGGAACGTCGTTGCTGGAGAGGCTGAAGAAAGAGGATAGACTCCTTGGGGACTGGCGAGCATACGGATACCAGATGAAGGACTTGCGGTCCGAGATGATGTTCCGAATTCTGCGGGTCATGTTCGAACAGCACGCGTTTACGGCGGAGAGTTTGCTCAACAGATTGATCAATCTATCTTTCGCGAGGCATGTTCACGAAGAGCTGCTTCCGGGACCGGCGACGGCCCATATGAGCGCAAGGGTCGATGATATCATTTCAGAGGTATACAAGGACACCGTCCAGAAACTGCGAGAAGTCGTTGATTTCGTATCCCGACCAGGGTTCGACGAAGTGGATAAATCACGTGATTTCGCTATCGAGAACGCAATGGAGATAAATGTTCGGGGTCACGAGTACAACAATCGAATTGACGAGATTGCGTTTCTCCTCGACGCAAGAGGGGCAAAGATCAGGCCGGCCTCCTGAGCAGATTAAAAATAATAACCATGGCCCATAACACAATTAAATCCGGGTATTCCCAGTTGGCAGATCGGATAAACCGCTTTCCGCAGGGCGCGCCACCCTCTGATCTGTTGTTCGGAATTCTGAAGATGCTTTTTAGCGAGAAGGAGGCACAGCTAGTTTCGCTCACGCCGTTAAGGCCCTTCACGGCGAAAAGGGTCAGTCGCATCTGGAAAATGAACCTGGCCAGCACTCAAAAGGTGCTCGATGAATTGGCGGGTCGTGCGATCCTCGTTGATATCGAACAGAATGGGGAAACCGTTTATGTTTTACCGCCTCCGATGGCGGGTTTCTTCGAGTTCTCATTGATGCGGGTGCGAGATGACATCAATCAGAAGGCGTTGAGCGAACTGTTTTATGAATACTTGAATGTGGAGGAAGATTTCATCAGGGATCTGTTCACCGATGGTCAAACACGGCTGGGACGTGTCTTTATCCAGGAACCCGTCCTGTCCAATAAGAATGCACTCTATGTTCTGGACTACGAGCGGGCGACCGAAGTCATCAAAAGTGCAACCCATGTGGGAGTTGGAATCTGCTACTGCCGGCATAAAATGCAACACCTGGGTCGAGCCTGCGAAGCGCCCCAGGAAATATGCATGACCTTCAACATCACGGCCGCATCGCTCATCAGGAACGGCTTCGCCCAATCCATCGAAAAGGAAAAATGCCTCGATTTGTTGCGTGAAGCATATGAGCACAACCTGGTTCAGTTCGGTGAAAATGTAAGAGAGAAAGTAAATTTCATTTGTAACTGCTGTGCGTGTTGCTGCGAAGCCATGATCGCCGCCCGGCGTTTTGCAATTTTGAATCCCATCCAGACAACCAACTTCATTCCGGTTGTGACCGAAACTGATTGCAACGGATGTGGCAAGTGTGCGGCCGCCTGTCCGGTAGAAGCAATGACATTGGTTTCATCGAACGACCCGGTCAAACCCAAAATGAAACTGGCGAAATTGGATGAAGATCTCTGCCTGGGATGTGGTGTCTGCGTGAGAGCTTGTTTGAGAGATGCCATTCACCTGAGGTCCCGACCCGGCAGAGTGATCACCCCGCTGAATGCAAGCCACAGGGCGGTGTTGATGGCCATCGAACGCGGCAAGTTACAGAACCTTATTTTTGACAACCAGGTCTTGTTGAGCCATCGCGCCCTGGCGAGTGTCCTGGGTGTAATTCTCAAACTCCCACCGTTCAAACAGGCGCTTGCAAACAAGCAGGTGAAATCCCGCTACCTCGAAGCCCTGATCAATCGAATGGAAAACTCGTAGGGGCGGGCCCCCATATGCGTTAACCTAAGATCCAGCTTTCAAGAAGACCAGCGAGTTTTG
>JAUXHN010000254.1 GCA_030621515.1 Deltaproteobacteria bacterium
AAGAAACATCATCGGCGCTTGCGCGGGGCGGGCGCAGAAGAAGTATCCGGTCATACTCTACTGGCTCGAGTTCAACATCAACCACAAGCATACCGGCAAGGCTTCCATCTCCGACAGCACGGAGCACCTGGAGAACCTCGTCAAGTTCGACCAGCTCTTCAACTCGCTGGTCGCCCGCGAGATCAACCGGCATCTCAACAGGGAAGGACCCCTCTTCTCGGGCAGGAACCGTTCGGACGAAGCCGTAGACGACGCCAGTTTAGAACAGCAGCTTCTGTATGCGGTAACCAATCCCGTCAAGGATGGACTCGTGGATCGAGTAGCGCACTGGAAGGGATTCTCGTCGTACGAGCAACTGGCGACCGGGCGAGTCGAGGCCTTCACGTATCTGGACCGCACAGCGTGGCACCGGACTGGAGGAGACAGAAGTCGCAAGTCGCGGGCGGCGTTCACGAAAACCGTAACTGTCGAATTGTCCCCAATTCCCTCGTGGGAACATCTACCGGATCACAAGCGGCAGGCGCAGTTTCGTCGGCTGGTTCGCAAGGAAGAGAAGAGTTGTCGAGTCGCGAGAGAGAAGGAAGGCCAAAAAGAGATGGGGCCGGAGAAGTTGGCAAAGATTGACCCTCGGGACCGCCCAAAAACGAAGAAGCCACGGACGCGGCAACCTTTGTGTCACGCTTCCAGTGTGGAAGCAGCAGATGAATACAAGGAGAGCTGGCGTTCATTTCTGGACCTTTTTCTGTATGCATCCGGAATGTGGCTGGAAGGAGCGAGAGACGTGGAATTCCCGCCGGGCTCCTTCAGGCCGCCGCTGGTGCAACTGTGCTGACCTCGCGAGCCTGACGGCTCACCTGACTACCGATTCTTTCCACGAGAACCCCTCTCGAAATGGACCGCTGCGTCTGAAAAACCATCTTTTCTCTCCAATGACTGCAACTGCAGCGCTCCCGGTAGCCCACCTTCAAAAACCCAGCGATGCGCGTCCAAGAAAACTCGATTTCATAGAACCAAGGGCCATCTTCATCAGTTTACGAACAGAGGGGCCTAAAGACTGTGACTCTTTTGCATGGGCGGCCCAAACGAGAGCTATGGGCTCGGCGTGATCGTCGTCGGGTGGGACGAGTACGATTCGTACGCCTACACCGGAGGGATGGGCCTCGCCGCGATAAACCCCATTGTCGAATGAGACCATGAACGCCTGACGCTAAAACCCAACAACTTCATCCACCGATCCGTCGAAGGCCTCCACGGATAACAACTTGATGACCATCCGGTTCTTTCCCTCCCCCCACTCGAGAACGATCTTCCACGGCGCCTGCCCGTCGAGATAGTCTTTATACTCCTCGTAAACAATGCGCATTCCGATCCCGTGGGCCTCCGGAAATCTCCGGGCAACGAGCCGGCCGCGCTCGTCGAACTCTTCGATCATTGGCTCTCCCAGAAACGTACATTCGGCTTTCGCCCCGTCTCTTTCGCACCCTCCCAGATATGCTCGAGCGATGTCCATGCTCACCGCTTCCAGATCCAGCCGCTCCTCGAGGGCGGAGATGTAGGCCTCCTCCCGGTGCCTTTTCCCGTCGCGGGCCACGGTGAAAAGATCGACACCCGGGCCGGCGAAGGCCCGCACGAGAAAGGCGTCTCCTCCCCGGATCATGTACCCCTCGAAGACCTGCACCTCGTCACCGTACTGCACCATTATCTGATGCCGCATCTTGACGGAGGCATCCACTGATATCGGGCTCCCCTCGACCGTATCCACCGGCCGGCCACCCGCCGCAGGGCCGCACGCGGCGCACAGAAGCACAAGAATTGTCAGGCATCCCTTCATGGATCGACCGCCTTTTCTGCCCTCCCCGGACTCAACAGGGGGACCAGCACGATGGCGGTGAACACTGCTACAAGCACTCCCACCATGATGATCAGTCCCAGATCGGCCATGGCCTTCGTACGTGCCGACGCGAGAACTCCGAAGGCAGCCAGGGTGGTGAACGCGGAGGCGAGCACGGCGGGAGCGGCCTCCCTGACGGTCGCCCTGCGCCCCCCCTGCATGAAGATGCCGTAATCGATACCCAGTCCCATCACCAGGGTCAGCGCGGCGGCCGACACCGGAGTGAGCGGCCTGCCGACAAGACCGAAAAAACCGGCGCCGCAGGCCACCCCCATCACAGCCGGCGCAACCGCCCGCAACCCAAACAGCAGGGATCTGCGCGCCACCGTCAGCATGACGAGCGCCACGACGAGCCATATGCCCAGCATCCTGATGATCTCGACCTGCATGGTCGAGAGCGCCGCTCGGGTCTCGAGTCGCTCAGATACCACCCTGCAACCGGGCACCGAGGCGGCCACCTTCACCAGTCGATCGATCAGGGCGTCGTCACCGGCCCTCAACCTGGTAAGCACATCCCACCGACCTTCACCCTCCCGCACGGACTCGGCAACGAAACGCTCCAGGCTGGTTCCCTCGTAGTCCTCAATCGTGAGATTCTGCCCTTCGATGGTTTTCCTGAGCTTCAGAAAGTACTCCGCTCGAAAGCCCACCTCGAGGAACGCCGCCTCGAGGGATCCATCAGGGTCGCGAAACAGCTCCCTTGCGGCCTTCAGGGATCTCTCCTGGGTCTTCATCGCGGGCATGAACGGGCTCACGGAGAAGATCTCGCCAGGTTCGAAGCCCGCCTGCGTCAGAGCGTTGTACAGAGCGTCGTTGGCCAGGAGCGCCCGCTCCCTGTCAGGGCCGGACGCCACGATGAGCGCCTGATCGGCGAGCCCGGGAAAGATTTCCTTTATCTTCGCTTCCCGTCCGGCCAGATCGTCATCCACATGGCCCATGGCGCGCGGATCTCCCGTACGAGGAGCTGTAAACGATCCCCATGCCCCCAGACCGAACACCGCAACGAAACCGCCGATCACGGCCGATTTTGCGACAGGAGATCGTCGGCCCGTTCCCATGCCCACGAGCAGCGCGGCAACTCTATCCGCCAACCCCGGCAAGGCGGTCTTCGAAGACAGCAGGAACCGATGAAAGGCCGGTAGCATGAGGAGGGTGACTGCCAGGGCCGTGGGAATGGAGATGACGGAAAAGATCGCCAGCTGGCGCATCCCGGGGAATTTGGAAGTGGCCACAAGCGCAAAGGCCGCCACCGTGGTTCCGCACCCCAACGCAACCGGCATGGCAATCGCAGCCAGGGCCTTGCCCATCTTCTCGCGAGTGGTTCCTTTTTCCTGATAGAACGCTCGATAGAGCAGGTGGATGGCGTAGTCCACGCTGATCCCGGTGATGGTCGCGGCAAAACCGATAGTCAGCGCGTGGATCTCCGTCCCCATGGCGCCCATGACACCGAGGGCGACGACAATGCCCACACCGCCCGGAAGGAGCGCCGCCGGAATAATGACTACCCGCCGAAAAAAGAACGTGAAGATGAGAAGCACACCGATGATGGTAAGGATGAACGCGAATCGTATGTCCGACATGATCACGCCCGCGCTCGAAGCCGTGAAGTGCACTCCCCCCAGGGCGTGCACATTCAAATCTTCCACCCCGGCCTTCCGAAGGGAACCATCTATTGCGACGTCCAGATCCTCCACAAACCTCGTCGAGCGATCCACTTCCATGGGATCGAATCCGATCTTGACGAATACCAGCGCGTACCTTTCGTCCGCCGACATCAGGTGGCCGTGCCGCACCGTCGCCCCCATTGCAGCCCCTGCGGCCTCGAGCCCCCGCAGCGCGTCGCGCGCCATGCCGAGGGGATCGGCCAGAAGGTACTCCTGCATCACGAGCGCCTCCGGAGAGGCGAGCCTCTCCTTCAGCGACGAGAGCCTCTTTGCCGCAACCTCGCCGTCGATCTTGCCGCCTGAAGGCCTGTACAGGCTTGCCCCCCGCTTCATCAGCAGCCCGGCGCCCTTGCGAACACCCTCCATGTCAACCTCGCAGAACACTTCCGCAACGCCGTCGATCCCGGCAAGCACCCCGGCAACCGCATCCGCCGCAATCGTCAGGCGCTCGGATCCGGGCTCACCCGGGCCTATCACCAGGATCACGCGCTTCATCAACCCCCACTCCCGGGCGTGGGTGGCCACCGAGTCCCGATCATCTCGTGGAAGGAGTGCGGTGATGTCCTGGACAATTGTCAGCCTGGTGGCCGCCAGCCCTCCCGCGATCACCACGACGACGAGAACTACCCCCGAGAGCCATGCCGGAAGGATTCCGACGCCGCGATTTTTCATCCTGTCATCCACTGATTTCTAGAACTCCAGAACCGCCTTGGCGGGTCTCTCGCCGGGATCCTCCGGGTATATCCAGGCTTCGGCCGCCCCCGCCAGGCAAAGCCCCGCCTCGTACATTTCATATGAACCGGATGTGGCGCCGGCCGAGACCACCTTGCCGCCGCGCCCGATGTAGACAGTCAATTTCACCCCGGTCTCACCTTTGAGGCAGGCCTCCAGGTCTTCCATGTGCTCGGCCAACACTTCTCTCGATTTCGCGCCGCCCCAGTTGTGGGGCTCGGGGTGATCGTACGGCTCCTCGATCTCCATCGCGTACGATATCATGGCCTTGTCTCCCCCCTCCGGGGCCGGAAACGTGAACCCGGCCACCTTGTCCACGATGCAAGTCTCGGCCTGTCGTGATCCGAGATCACCATCCCGCAAGTACACCTGAAACACCGAACCGTCCGCGCCGACCTCCATGACCAGCTCGAAGGAACCCTCGATCTCCTCGAGCAGATCCCATGGATCTTGAAAACATTCGAACAGTTTTTCATACCCTCGCTTCACGACGCGCTCCACGTCGTACTGCGAAATAGTCCCCAGCAACCCCTCCACCTGAACACTCGCAGGGTTCTCCCCGACCACGCCATCCTGCCGACTTTTCGAAACGCTCGTCTCTTCCGTCGGCGTCGTCTCTTTCTCGGGACTCGAGCCGCCGCACCCGGCCATCGAACTCAACATCCACATCACCACCGAAAGCAAAACGCTTTTCTTTCCGGAAATAGTCATCCTGTCTCCTTGCCCGTATTTTCCCCTGATCAGCCTCTCACCTTAACTTCTGACTCCCTCTCAGCGCAACTCGAACGCTTCAAAGAAAATGTCCCGGTCGGCAATCTCGTTTGCTTGTTCTTGGCCGTTCCCCTCTTTGTCGTGGTACAATGACGCACAGGCACGTTTTTTGAGGAGCACGACATGTCTTCAACCGTTCAATTAACAAGTTCATTGTCATTGGTTTTCCTGATGTTTGTTTCGGCATGTGGGGGTCGAAACTTCGGCTTCGTCGAATGTGAACAGGACTCGGATTGCCCCCCAAACATGATCTGCTCTGCGGAAGGCCTCTGTGTGGAGCCCTCAACATCCGACACGGACACGGATTCCGACACGGACTCTGACACCGATACGGATACCGACACCGATACGGATACCGATATCGATACGGATACG
>JAUXHN010000323.1 GCA_030621515.1 Deltaproteobacteria bacterium
ATGGGTTGCTCTGTTGCGTTCTCGCCGATCATCGTCCTTCAAGAATCGGTGGCGGTGAACCAGAAGTCATCCCCGTAGACGCGGTAGCCGTGATCGAACATGTCGCAATACATTGTACTCATATCTTCCACCACCAGTCGCAAGGTTACCGCCTGCCCCGCCCAGGCGGAGACATCCACGAAGCTCTCAACCCAGTCACCCTCAGTGCCGTTGTAATCCTTCAGCCAGTCGACGGTCATTCCCTCCACCAGCTGCACCCCCGCGTGACCCGCCCAGGTATCGGCGGACGCCTTTGTCCAGTAGCTCAAGAAGACAATCGGCGCGTCGGGCACAGTCATATCCTGCTCCAGTCCGCCCGTTCCGCAGTAACCGGTGCTTCCCGAAGAGACATGGAGGCTGTCGGGGGCGGATACGTAGTCACCGACTTCGTGATCCTCGCATACATCGAGTGAGTCGGTTGTGGTGCAGGAACCGCCGGAATCACAAGAAGCGATGTCTTCCTCGAAACAGGACCATCCGTCGGGATTCACCTCCACCGGAAGCGAATCTCCGGTGTCGGTATCCGAGTCTGTGTCGGAGTCCGTGTCGGAGTCGGTGTCAGAATCAGTGTCACTGTCCGTGTCCGAATCGGAGTCGCTGTCAGAATCAGTGTCCGAGTCAGAATCGGAATCAGTGTCCCCACCGTTTGGATCATCAAAAATCGGGGGACTCGATCCGGAGCAGGCGCAAGAAAACACGAACGCGCAGATCGCGATCACTTTTATTCTCGGCATCATATACCTCCCCGTGGCTCGGCCAGTTATTGAAATAGTATCACTATTTATCCAGCTTCATCATGGTTATCCCGGTGAATCCGTAAAATGCCGAGATCAGCGGGTTGATGAGGCAGAGAAAGCAGAAGGGGACATAGGTCCACGGCTCGAGATCGAGAGTGGCTATCATGAACGCGCCGCAGGTGTTCCATGGAATGAGCACCGACGTGAGTGTTCCCGCGTCTTCCAGTGCACGAGAGAGGTTTCGCGGCGCGAGCCCTTTTTGCTCGTACGCTTCTCTGTACATCCTTCCGGGAACAACGATGGCCAGATACTGATCGGAGGCGATAACGTTCATCCCCATGCATGTGACCAGTGTCGCGGTTACCAGTCCTCCCACCCCCGAAGCCAGCTTGAGGATGGCGCGCGCGATGGTCGCGAGCATCCCGGAATGCTCCATCACCCCGCCGAAGGACAGGGCGCAGATGATCAACGCCACGGTGGAGAACATGGACTTCAGTCCGCCCCGGGAGAGGAGCTCGTCCACCAGCTCGTTTCCGGTGGCGACGGTCACCCCTTCGTACGACGCGACCAGGATGTCACCCGGATGAACGCCCTGCACGGCCCATGCAAGGATCCCGCCGAGCACCGAACCTCCGATCAACGCGGGCAATGCGGGGAGGCGGAGCACGACCATCGCAATGACAAGCAACGGCGGAAAGAGCAGCGTGGGATGAACCGTGAACCCGGTGTCGATGGCCGAACGAATCGCGTCCACCCGCGTCAAGTCCAGCGCCCCTTCCCTGCCCCATCCCATGATCACGAAGATGATCAGGGAGATGACCAGGCTCGGACCGGTCGTGTAGACCATGTGGCGAATGTGGTCGAACAGTTTTGCGCCGGCCATGGCGGGCGCGAGGTTGGTTGTGTCCGAGAGCGGGGACATCTTGTCGCCGAAGTAAGCGCCGGAGATGATCGCGCCGGCGACCATGGGACGAGGGATATCCAGCCCCTCTCCAACGCCGATGAGCGCAATTCCCACGGTGGCTGCGGTGGACCAGGACGAACCCGTGGCCAGGGAAACCAGCGAGCAGATCACGCACGCGGCGGGGAGGAAGACCGCGGGGGAAAGGATGTCGAGCCCGTAGGCTATCATTGTCGGCACGATCCCCGCCTGGATCCATGTGGCCACCAGGAAACCGATTACGAGGAGGATCAGGATCGCATTCAGGGCGAGGCTGATGCCCTTGACCATGCCCGCCTCGACGTCCTTCCATTTATTGCCGAGGGCCAGGGAAACGGCCGCGGCCACCACCGCGCCGAATATCAGCGGGATGTGCGTGGACAGACCGTAGTCCCGCAGGTACACCACCGCCACCCACAGCGCCCCAACCAGGAACACCACCGGTATCAGGGCCACCAACAGCGTCGGCTGCCTCGGGGTCTTCTGCGGTACCTCCACGTCCTTGTTCATCTCAAATATCCTCTACCGCGTTTGCCCTGTAGACTCCATGTAGAAAGCCGTTGTTTCGGGGGCTGGATACGGGACACACGGAGAAGAGCACTTCGGATTCCAGGCCGCTTCTGACCGCCGCCTTGCGTCCTTCGATGGCGGTGCCGGCCAGGTCGAGATCTGTTTCCTCGGTCCAGATGGCCACATCGGCGCCGATCGATCCGCCGGTCACCTTCACCCGCGACCGGGCCAGGTCGAGACCGATCTCCCCCCCGTCGATCCTGCAATCCTCCAGGGCCACCTCCGAGTCGACGATCTCCACGAGGCCGGCGCTCACACCGTCGAGCAGGATTCTCTTACAACCTCGAAGCTCCAGTTTCTCAAAGCTCCCCGTTATCGTCTTGCCGCGCTCACCATCGAATGAGACGTTGCCCTCCTCGCGTTCCCGCTCGACGATCCCGCCCTTCTTGACTTCGCCGACAGGAGGCGAGACAAGCCACTCCTCCACCAGCTCCCCAAAGCGCTCCGGCCTGTCCTTCATGGACACGTGGCCGCATTTTTCCAATACCTCCAGCCTGGATCCCGCAATTCGAGAAGCGAGCAGCTTCCCGGTGCGCAGCGGAGCGATCTTGTCGTTCGCGCCCCAGATCAGCAAGGGAGGCGTCTTCACATCGGCAATGAATTGCCCAAAATTCTGCGATACCAGCATGAGTCCCGAGATCTTGGTTGGATCTCCGCCCAGGAGTTTCTTTCTTATCCTGGCGAACTCGAACACCTTGGAGGGATCCGGCTCGAGCCGAAAGTAAGGCCTGATATACTTGTGCGCCATCTGCTCTGCGGCCTGCCCTATGGTGGCGCTGAACGCCTCCCCCAGGATCTTCCCGAAAGGGTTCTTCGCGATGCGGTCCAGGCCGGGAATGTTTCCCGTGAACCCCAGGTGAAGCAGATATTCGCCAAACGCATGCCTGTGGAGAATTCCCGCCACATCCGCCAGAATAAGTCGCTCCAGATCTTCCGGATGAGTTCCGGCGTATGCCAGCGAAACGGCGCCTCCCATGGAGTGCCCGATGAGATTGAAGCGACCCTCGATGCGTTGAGAGACCAGGTGCTTTATGAAACGGACATACCGGGTGGGCGTGTACAGCTCGTTGGCCTTTGTGGA
>JAUXHN010000258.1 GCA_030621515.1 Deltaproteobacteria bacterium
GATCGACATCAACCTCGGGATTGTGCTCCGGCGCTGAAAGATCTTCGGGACGGCCGGCGCCCTTCAGCGCGGGCTCGCGTGCCGAACGAGATGAACGGGTTGCCGCAACATTGTGCGCCACGCGGTACATCCACGTTCGAAGCGAAGACCTGCCGCGAAACGATGGCAGCGCCCGCCACAAAACCAGCAAAATCTCCTGAAGGAGATCACGCTGTCTGTCCTGGTCGAATTCGTATCCCGCACAAAGCCGTTTCAGCGCCGGCTGCCAGGTATTGATAATTTCGGCAAAAAGCGCGTGCTGTTGCGATGTATCGTTCACGGTTCGGCGACTCGTTGTTTCTACAAATATCGTTGGTTGTTCTGCGTCCTTGCAGGGATAGTATCCGCCTGCGCAGACTTCTCACAGATTATCATTTCTTTTCTTGTCCCCTTCGCCTTGACACCACTCAATCGAATTGCGTTCGTCGGGGGGTTGTGAAATGATTTCTCTTTCGCAAGCCGCTTTCCTGGAGGGGAGTAGATGAGCACCAACAGGCCCGCACCGCTCGCCGAGGGCGCTTTCACAAAGACGCCGTTCGCGCACATATTGATCTACCTCATGGAGCGCAAGCTCACGGGCACCCTCGAGATAACCGATAAAAATGACAACGTAACCATCTACTTTCGGGAGGGCATGGCCGCGAAGGTCAAGTCTTCCGCAAAGGGTAAGGGGCTCGGACAGATCCTCCTCGATCTCGAACAAATCAACAAGGATCAGCTCCTCGCGTGCCAGCAGGAGATGACCACCCGCGGGGGCTTCGCAGGGGAGATTCTCATGCGGCAGGGCGCCGTCGAGGCGGCCGGCCTGATGCGCGGGCTTCGCAGCCAGATATTGCTCAAGCTGATGGATGTCTTTGTGATGCTCGACGCGCGGTACGCGTTCTACAAGGACGTGAACCTGCTGGTGGGAGAAGGCCGGGAGGAGCTTTTTCAGGTTGACACATATCCCGTGCTCATGGCCGGCGCGCGTACCCACGGCGCCAGGATGAAGATGGACAAGGTGCTCGACGCGGTTGCGGGAAGATGGATCTCCGTCGATTCAGTCGAGGTGCTTCGACGATTTCGGCTCAACGCTCCGGAACAGGCCCTGTGCGCGGAACTCCTCTCGAAGGGCAAGACCATGGAGGAGATCATCCAGAACGGGCGCCACAATCGGCAGATTGTTCGTTCGACTCTGTACGTGTTGCTCCTCACCAAGGAGGCCGCGATCTCGGATGTGCCGCCCGCCATGGGCATGCCGTCCATTGCCCCTGGTCCCAGACCCAGGTTCGACTCGATATCCCCTCCACCGGAGGAAGAGATCTCCGGCGATCCCAAAGTCGTCGCGTTGCGCAAGCAGATACAGGAGAAGGCCTCGGTCATCGCCAGACAGAACTACTACGAGATGCTCGAAATCCCCCTCGACGCCCCCACGGAGGAGATCCGAAAAGCCTTTTTCAAACTGGCGAAGATCTATCATCCCGACAGGGCCGGAACCACGGGGACGGCCGATCTGCGCGAGACACTCAATTATCTCTTCTCCAACCTCTCCGAAGCTCATGCCACGCTGCTCAACCCGGAAACCCGCGAAGAATACGGAGAGGCCATCAGCGCGGGGATCAAGCGCACATCCCTGATACCCGCCGCCCACGCCGAGAAAGAGGTGCGCGAGGCGCTCGATGCCGAAACGCTCTATCAAAAGGGACTCGTCCTGCTCCGCCGAAACCAATACGACAAGGCGCTGGAATTTGTAGACAAGGCGCGAGAGCTGAACCCAAACGAGGGCGAGTACCTGGCCACGTGGGCGAAAATCCAGTCGGCCCTGCGGGATCACAGCGCGCCCGTCGAGGACCTGATACTCCACCTTCGGCGGGCCGAGGAGCTGGCCCCTAAATCGGAACGGGTTCATCTCTACATGGGGCAACTGCTCAAACAGACAAATCGCATGAGCGAGGCAAGGACTCATTTCGAGATGGTTCTCAAGGTCAACCCCAGGAACATAGAAGCTGCCCGGGAGGTCCGGATCATGGAGATCCGGCGCTCGAAGGAAGATGAAAAGAAAAAGGGATTCTTCAAACGCTTTTTGGGCTGACAAAATGAACAACTTCGTCAGCGAGACAGCCGCGCGCATGCCCCCGTTCCTGGTGATGGAGGTGCTCGAACGCGCCGCAAAACTGGAGCGCGATGGGAGGTCCATCATCCACATGGAGGTGGGAGAGCCGGACTTCGACACACCGGAAGTGATCCGTGAGGCCGGAATACGAGCCCTGCGCGATGGCCGGACTCACTACACCCACTCCCTCGGTCACCCGGAGCTGCGCAACGCGATCTGCGCGTGGATGGACCGCCGTTACGGCGTCGAGGTATCACCACAGCGGGTGGTGGTCACCATGGGCACCTCGAGCGCGATACTCCTCACCTGCGCGGCGATTCTCGACCCGGGTAGCCGCGTCCTGATGACCGACCCCTGCTACGCCTGCTATCCAAACTTCGTCATCGCCTGCCATGGGGAATCCGTGCGGCTCCCCGTCCGGGAGGAAGACGGCTTTCAGTACAATCCCGAAGCGGTGAAAAAAGAGGTGAAACGCGGCGCGCGGGCGCTGTTGCTGAACTCCCCGGCCAACCCCACCGGCATCGTGACGTCCGGCAAACGGCTCGAGGAGCTGGTGGAGGTCACGAGGGATCGCGTGCAAATCATTTCCGATGAGATCTACCACGGGCTCACATACGGCTCCGATGCGCGATCGATTCTCGAATTCGATCCGGAAGCGATCGTAGTCAGCGGCTTCTCCAAGCTGTTCGCCATGACCGGGTGGCGCCTCGGCTGGGCCATCCTCCCCGAGCATCTGGTCCGCCCGGTGCAGAAACTCCAGCAGAACCTGTTGATATCCGCGCCGGATTTCCCGCAGTTCGCCGGCATCGCCGCGCTCGAAGACTCGCAGGACGACATCGAGCGGATGCGGTTGTGTTACGACGAGCGGCGACGGCTTGTTCTGAAACGGCTCAGGGACATGAACCTCAACGTATTGGTGGAGCCCACGGGCGCCTTTTACGTGTTCTTCAATGTGAGTCGATACACCGACGATGTGTACTCCTTCGCGTTTCAAATCCTCGAGGAGGCCGGGGTCGCTCTCACCCCCGGAGTGGACTTCGGCCCCCACGGGCAGGGTTTCCTGCGCCTGAGCTACGCCAACTCCCTTGACAATCTGAAAGAAGGGCTCAATAGGCTGGAGTCGTTTCTCAGAAAGCTAGATTGACCATGAGCATGTTATGCCACGAGGAAGGGATGGTCTCCGGTGTGTTGCCGGGCAATCGCGTCCGGGTGACCGTGCAGCGGAGCGAGGCGTGCCACTCGTGCTCGGCGAAGGGCGCGTGCCAGACGCTGGGCGGCCAGACAGGGGATCTGTTGCTGACGCTGGACAACACTGTCAACGCGAAGCCTGGCGATCAGGTTCGCATCACAATCGAAGAGTCCGCGCTGGTCAAGGCATCTTTGGTGCTCTACCTGATACCGGCGCTCGGCCTCGTCGGCGGCGCGCTGGGTGGCTCCCTCGTCGCCGGAAAGACGGGCTGGGACAACGACGGCACGGCGTTGGTGGGCAGCCTGATCGGACTGGTGGTCGGGCTATTCATATCATGGGCGATGGGCAAGCGCATGGCGGCCGGAAAGACATTCATCCCCAGACTCACCGCCGTTACCTCCCCATCCCGACCTTCCCCTGAGGCAGGGGAAGGGGAAGATGATAGAAACCGGCTTCAACCATGACATAAATGCCAGACATGACCGCGAGAAGACCTTTTTCAATTCGTTAGAATGGCACACCCGGCACACCTCCACCAAAGAACAGTACTTTAGAAAACGCAATGATTTCGTGCTTTGATGAACGACATTCAAGTTTGTTCGTGCATGGCATTCTTGTTGCATCGTACTCGATCCACGATGACAAACCATCGATTCGATCTGATCGGAGGTAACCCCACCGGTCGGCCAGGAGATGATGAAATGAAACAATATTCACAAAAATCAATTTGCCCGGCGTGGATCCTGCTTGCGGCGGCGTCATTCACCCTGCTGCTGTACGGGGCCTGTTCGGATAGCGCGGACATGAATGACATGGGTGCGGGCGCGGACATGGACTCGGACGGCGACATGGATGGGGACACCGACATGGACTCCGACAGCGACTCCGATGGCGACACGGATCCGCCGGAGGAAGAAGAGGACGTGGATTACCGGGTTCCGCAGGGATCGGGACGCTACGTCTTCATCGCCGACAAGGCCAATGATTCGGTGGTTGTGGTGGATTCGGAAACCCTGGTCATCGATGTGGTGGATGTTGGAGCCAGGCCGACACACCTGGTTCCGCTGGCGCAGGACGACGCCGCTGCCGTGATAGCAATCGATTCCGACGAGGTGACCATCATCCGGGTGAACTCTCAGGGG
This sequence comes from Deltaproteobacteria bacterium, assembly GCA_030621515.1. GTDB lineage: Bacteria > Myxococcota_A > Polyangia > JAAYKL01 > JAAYKL01 > JAUVAN01. The sequence goes on from JAUXHN010000258.1 coordinate 4,463, forward strand.
ATTCCGAGCATCGTCGACGTGGGGGTGCGCCCGGACACAAACGCCCTGGCCGTTTCAGATGACGGCACCTTCGTCATAGCTTTTTACGACGCGCTCTTCGCCGCAGAGACCGGTCCTCCGGGAACGGACCAGGAGATCTCCGTGATCGTCACGACCGCCGGCGCACCGGAGGTCTTTCACATGACGGTGGGGATGCACCCACAAAGAATCGTCTTCAATGAGGACGAGACCAGGGCCCTGGTGATCACCGAGGAGGGGATCAATATCATCGATCTTTCGGACCTTTCGAGCGTCGGCATCCCGCCCCAGATCACCATGTTCGACAGCACACTGGTGGATCCGTCCACGGTGGAGATCGCCATCGACCCGTCCGGCTCCCTGGCGGTTGCACGCGAGGAGGGATCGTCCACGGTGGTGACCGCGTCCCTGGACGGAACGGTCGACATGCGCACCTATGTGCTTCCGGGCGTGCCCACCGATCTCGATATCTCCCCGGACGGCTCCTTCGGAATGTTCGTCATTCGCTCAACGGCCCAGGTAGCCGTGTTCAGCCTGCCTCTTCCTCTGAATCCGCTCCAGGATCCGTTTGTATACGTAAATCTCGGCAATTTGATCTGTGGTGTGGCGACCGTGACTCCAGACGGCGATTCGGCTCTCCTGCACACCACCGTCGGAGGCGACGAGACCGATCGCAAGGTGCTCACCAACATGACCTGGACGGGCACCACATGGGACGTATCGTCCACGCTCCTGGAAAGGCAGATCAAGTCGGTGGCGGCGGGAACCGACAGCAACACCGCAGTC
>JAUXHN010000279.1 GCA_030621515.1 Deltaproteobacteria bacterium
CTGGTCCGTAATTCGACACGAGCTGGGTTCCGGAAACAACGGAGCGCACATCATGGAGGCGGATAACTACGTCGGTGTGCAGGTAATGGGGTTCGGACACGCCACTTCCTACTACTATCCCGGTGGTCTCAATCTGGAGATCATCTCGGAGCCCCCCGTCATCGAATAGAGAAACCCGGACTTACGGCAAGATGAGGGATCAGTATAGTTGAATATTGTCGATGAAAACATCGAAGCTCGAGGCCATGTCCGAGATGCCCCAATCAATTGCCTGAAGCTTGTCATCGGCAATGTTTGTGAAGGATATCGTGTCGCCCCAGGTGGGAGTGTTGAAAGAGGTCCAGGGAATCTGAATGGTGGTCCAGGCGGCAGGCACCGTCACCTGGTAGTTGAAATGGCCTCCACTTCCATTCAGATCTCCGCCATATGCGTCGGACTGGGTCTCCGCCGTCACAATGCTCACGATGACAATGCCGTTGAGTGGGCCACTGCTGGTGACGTTTCCCTGGATGTCGAACTGCACCCCCGTGTAGGCCGTTCCGTCGTAACAGGAGTTGCCTCCGTTGGTCCCGAGGAAGGCCAGCGTGACACCAGTCCAGGCTCCCAGGCTGGTGCCGCTGTACTCGAGCACAGCGTTGCCTCCATCGTCAACAATCTCCACAGTGGCAGCACTGGGGTACCACGACCAGGAGCCGTCTCTACCATCCTCCTGGGCCGGGTTGGGATATTGCTGAAGCAGAGCGGGATCCCTCTCCAGGTCGTCCATCATGCCGTTGGAACCGGTTCCCGTGACGGACAGAATGTCGCAGACAGAGTCACCATCAGTGTCGGTATCAGTATCGGTATCAGAGTCAGTATCGGTATCGCTGTCTGAATCGGTGTCTGTGTCAGTGTCCGAATCGGTGTCTGTGTCAGTGTCTGAATCGGTGTCTGTGTCAGTGTCTGAATCGGTGTCGCTGTCCGAATCGGCGGTAGCAGCTCGTTCAGTTTCCTCTGCGCATCCACCGCCCAACGCCAGGCCGGTCACAAGCACATTAATGAGCACAAGTGTTATTTTCATAGTTGGTACCTCCGTGAAGTCCATTGTTTCTCCATAATGCATGTTACTAGGGTGGCAGGATGCCATATGGTCGTTTTTCATCTGAGATATTGCCAATTCTAAAAAGAGTACGAAAAAAGGCGATCATCATCACCGTGAAGGGTACGGCCTTTCTCAAGTACATGATGAGGATTTATGGCGCTTTTCGGTCAAAATTATGGACGTTTTTCCTTCGCGAGGATGAAATTGACACAAGCGGCATCTGAGTAAGTAGAATCCGGTCAGGGAAGACCCAACAGGTTGAGCCGAAATCTGTGAGGACAAAAAGGAGGAGCATGATGAGACGAGTTATTTGCATTTCAGCCCTTCTGGGGCTGGTTCTGAGTGTGGTCTACACAGCTCCCGGATGCGCCTCCGGCAATCTAGACAGCGGTTCGGACACTGACACGGACACCGACACGGACACCGACAGCGATTCAGACTCGGACAACGATTCAGACTCGGACAGCGATTCGGACGGAGATGTGGTCTCGTACATCTGGATTGCCAATTCGGGAGAGTCGACCCTGTCCAAGGTCAACACCATCACCGCACAGGAGGTGGCCCGCTACAAGACTTGTCCCCTCGACGACTGCGATCCCTCCAGAACCTCTGTGAACCTGCACGGCGACGCAGTTGTCACTAATCGTTCTCCCTCCACCGGGGAGTCTTCGGTGACAAAATTCGCCTCCGCCTGGGCCGACTGCAAAGACCTCAATGGCAACGACGCAATTGAAACCTCGAGCGGACCTACAGATGTGCTCCCCTGGGGTGAAGACGAATGTATGCTATGGAATACTATCCTTCCAACCCTCAACGTGGGAGCCCGGGCCACCGCCTGGGACGGCAAGGAGGACGAGGAGACCGGGGTCGGAGGCAACATCTGGGTGGGCACCTGCATCGAGGAAGACACCCTCGTAAATAACAATACTGTCTACGTGATCGACGGCAACAACGGCAACATCCTGGACACTATTGTCGTGTCAGACTCCACCGAGTGCTTCTACGGAGGCGCCGTCGATGCGACGAACGGCTTCTGGCTCATGCAGGGTTACGGTTACCCCGACACTCTCATCCGGGTTGACATGGAGACTTCTGAAATAACTTCCCGGCCCCTCACCTGTGGCTACGGCATCTCGGTCGACTCCCAGGGGAGGGTCTGGACCGGCGGCAAGGCCATCTACGCAGATGGCGCCAACTGTATATCGCGGTGGGATCCGCTCTCCCAGACCGAAGAACAGGTTGACGTGGCGGACGCGACCTGGCTTCGCGGCATCGCCGTGGGTCTGGAAAAGAGTGCGGGATATGTGTGGTCCGCCGACACAGCCGGAGTTCTTTTCAAGATCGATGAGGACACCCTCGATGTAGTGGACAGCTACGACGTGGGCGTCGCCAGCATGGTGGGGGTGGCGGTGGATTTCGAGGGATATGTCTGGACCGTCTCCCAGGATGGGAACGCATGCTACAAGTTCGATTCCGATACCGAGAACATCATCGAAGTGCCCATCGGCGAGAGTCCCTACACATACAGTGACATGACCGGTATGCAGCTCAAGCAGGCGGTCATCATCGAGTAGAAATCCCGCAGAAGAATAAAGATGGCGCCGTTTCAGGGGGGCCAAGCCGGGTACATGGGTAACACTTCTATCGCCTGGGTTCGCGCGAGCTTATCGGCTCCGGCTACAAAGAGGGGTGGAGCCATTTTATCGGGTCGTTCATTCGCGTAGTACTGGAAGACTTCCTGAAACGGACGTGATGTTTTACGGGCATGGTTCATCAACCGTGCGCGAACCGAGGCAGCGAGATTCACGATCATAGGAGTGCCTCCATATACGGCATCATGACCTTCTCCACCCTGCAGTTACGTGCCTGAACGAAAAGTTGTTGCGGCGTGCTACTCTTTTTTTTCCACCATTCCTTGAGTGTTTCGAGGGCAACGTCCATGCCGATCTTGTTCCGATACTTGAAGCAATCAGCGACCGTCTTTTCCGGGCTGTAGATCCTTACCTTGACTCCATCGAGATTGTGAACCTCAATCCCTTCGCTGAATGCCTTTTTCGAGAAACGGTAGACGTGAATTGGAGGGAAATCGATTCTCGGTGCCTCTGCTCCGCGCTCTAGGGCGACATCCACCCTGTGAGGAATCTGCGTGGTGAGATCGTGGTATGCAGCGGCGGAGATCAGGCAGATGACACCTCGTGGTGCTCGCATGGCGACGGTGACGAGGTCTGGATTTCCGAGCGGCGGGAGAGAAGAGAGCCGGTAAACTCCGCGACTTACGCGTTCGACTTCACCGGCTTCGAGCATCGTGTACAGCGTGCGACGAGACAGCCCACGCCTGAGAGCTTCGGACACTCGCAGTGTTCCACCCTGTCGGGTAAAGACGGCCCTGGCTTTTTCTATAGTGCTTTTCATGATCTCGTTTTTGCAGCGAGACATATTACCATCACAAATCATTAAGTGCATGTCTTTTGTCTGGATCTGAAATGTCAACAATATCTGGTCTCAAAACCATTTGCAGGTGCTCTATCATCCACTCAAACACCAGCCGCGCCTCTTCCGTCGGCTCCAGGCACAAAGTTCTAAAAGCGTCCCGTCCACCCCGCAAAAACACGGCCCTGGGCCCAAAAGCCCAGGGCCGCTTGCTTTTTGCGGATCCTGCGAAGCGGAGAATCGTAGCATCCAGGAAACCGCGAAGCAGGACCACGTCAACCACATCAAGTCAACGGTTCTTCTTTCTGGCCTTCTTTGCCGTCTTTGTCTTCTTGCGTTTAGTCGATCGCTTCTTCACGCGGGGAGCAGGAGTGGGAGCGAAAGTGTCGGTACGCCAAGATTCAACAGTGAGGCGTTCGACGTCGGCGGGGTAGTTGCCGGCCTTGCCGTCGCTGAGTGCCTCATCGAGATGATAGCTCAGGACCTGTCCGAGGGCGTGGATCGCTTCATGGCGATCGAGACCTTCGGATATCAGACGGCTAAAAGTGGAAGAGACGGCCGCAGGATCGCCGGTGGCGATCTGAGTTTCAATCACGGAGTGTGCAATATAGTGACGGTATGGGTTATCCGGTGGCGGGTGCGGTTTGTCGATATCGTGGAACTCTTTGGTGGCGAGCAATTGCTCGGATTCATCGAGGTCGAGCCATTCTTCGGGATCAGGTGCGTGAGCCGCGTCGTAGTTGAAGAAGCGCTCGTCCAGATCGTTTGCGATCGGTGACAGGCCCATTGTCCAGGCCAACAGCGCTGTGTTCACCTCCTCTATTTCGAATCGCGCCGGGTCGAAATCTGGTCCGAGCCATTCCCGACGGCCCTCGTCAAGCGCGTCGGGTCCACCGCTCGTGAAATCGTGGACGATGTCGTTGTGCGACCACATTCCCCCGACATCCTCGGGAGGGCCGGCGCGCGAACCGGCCGTACAGCGCGGGTACTTCACGTCGGGTTTCATGCGCCCCGCGCCGACGCGCTTGATCTCGTGCTCCCAACTGTCACCGAAGTCGTACAGATAGGCCAACCGAGAGCCCTTGCGTGGCAACACTTCGAGCAGGCTCACATCTTCCTCGTCTTCCTCGTGTTCCGGCGCCTCGTAGTCCGCCGTTCCGAATGTGCGATCGCCCTTGCTGAATTCGTGCAGGTGACAATTTTTCCAACCCATGGCTACCTGGATCACTTCGTGCAACTCACCGAGCATAAACGATGCAGGAACCTCCAGCTCCCGCCAGATCTCCGGCGCGGATTCTACCAGTGATATCCGCAGTC
>JAUXHN010000246.1 GCA_030621515.1 Deltaproteobacteria bacterium
ACTCGGAAAACCCCGACGAGGTCGACCCGCAGCACCTGGCGCCCAACGACGCGATGATCTACCACCAGATCATCGGGTCGTGCGATTCGACAGTGGTTGATCACTCAGATCCGGTGATCATCACGGCGACGTACTACAACCCCATTTCGCTCACGCCGCTATCCACAACCCTGAACACCACCATGGGCACTCTCCTCGCCGGCGATAACGCATTGATTCTGAAGGGAAACGCGATCGTCGCCTACGCGGAAGCGCTCAAGGAGCTGAAGACCCTGACCGGGTCGGATGCAACGGACCTCATCGACGCCGCTATCGTCAAGGTCCAGACAGCGCAGGCAGCATCTTCGGGTGACCCCGATCTCGCCGAAGTTTTGAGCCTGCTTCAGACCTACCGGACAGTCTTTTAATTTTTCTGGATATTTTTACCTCTTCAAATGAGATAATGGACATGACCTTTCAGCCCGAATGGAGCGATAAATGAAATATGCTCAGCTACTACTACTACTTCTGGCAACCATTGCTATTTCGACGGCCTGCGTGAACACAGAAGTATCGCCAGGGTCGAGCGACACGGATTCGGATTCCGATTCGGATACAGATACCGATACGGATTCGGATACAGATACCGATACGGATTCGGATACAGACACCGATACGGATTCGGATACAGACACCGACACGGATTCGGATACAGACACCGACACGGATTCGGACACCGGACCGTGCATCGATCCCGTGGCGGGTGATCCAACCGTCACTTCCGCCACCGCCGAATCCTACCCGGCGGGCACCACTTCGGGTACCCACACCCTGACATTCAGCGAGGACGTGTTCGATGTCGATTCAAACCTCACATGGACCGCCGTCACCGGATCCGGGACCATGGGCGCCGTCACGGCAACAAGCGGCACCGACTTCGACGTCGCCTTCTCGGGAGCGGCTGACGGAGACGAATACACACTCTCGGTCGGCGTTGGAACAACAGACACGTGCGGCAACCCCCTCTCCGCGGTTGTGGATATCACATTGACAATCACGGCCCCGTCCACCTGTTCGAATATCTTCGGAACCGACAGCTATGGTCACACTGGATGTGAGTACACACCCGGCGTCGGGCCCACTTGCGAGGACATCACCTCTACCGGCACGTCAACCGGCCTGGGAGATGACGGTCATACTTACGTGCCAATCGGTTTCACGTTCTCGTTTTATGGGAATACATACACAAACATAGCAATCAGCTCCAACGGAAACCTTTCCTTCGCCGACTTGTACCTGGGTCTCTCCAACACATGTCTTCCCGGCAGCAACTCATACGGGGTGGATAGATTCATCGCGGTTCTCTGGGACGACTGGAACCCGGCAGCCGGCACCGTGCATTATCAGATGCTCGGCACCTCTCCGAATCGCCGCTTCGTCGTTCAATGGGATGCGCCGATGTGTTGTTCCTCCCCGAGTAACGGGCTGGTCAGGGCGGTTCTATTTGAAACAACGAACCTCATCCGCGTCTGCTACGACGACACCGATTTCGGGGACTCCAACACCGATGGTGCGGACGCGACCGCCGGAATCCAGGACACCACGGCTCTCGCCCTCCAATACAGCTGCGACTCGACGGTGCTCGTGGACGGACTCGTTCTGGAATATCAGCCCTGAGCTTTTTCCCTGCTTCAAAGGAGTATCCAATTGGGTTGGAAGATAGCGATCGCAATGTTGGTTCTATCTGGTGGGTGCTATTTTTTTTATCTCAGACATCAAGAGCAGCAGCGTTTGGATTTCTGTACCGCCATTGAGGCGTGTCTTTCCCAGCGGGAGTTCGAACGGGATTTCGTGTCGGTGGATCGTTGCGTGGAGAGTGCCGCTGGCGAGCGGGCCATGAGTGACTTTGAAGACTGTGATGAAGATCTGGGATGCGATGATTGGCTGGCATGTGGTTACAAATTGGAGTTGAACAAAATCGAGCACGAGAAGCTCAAGTCCGATTTCGAGCAGATTCTTCCTCACCTGGAAGTGGAATAAGCGACCACCCGGCACCTTTCAATACGGCTAACATCGTGAAATAAATGAAGAATAAAAGTGACTGCCACCGTTTCAGGCGTCCAGAAGGAAATGGTGTCGAGCGAGCCAAATGGGAAATCACTGTTGAACAGAAAACGGGCTGGCGCTACGATTCACACGTACACGAAACCACCGGTCGCCCGGGGCGCGAGTCCTGACGACCGAGAAGGGGAGACTCGAGATGGCTGACGAAGATCGCTTGTTGAAACAACTAGAAGACCTTGGGATCAACAAGGATAACTACCGGGTGTTGGCCTTGCTGCCGCTAGTGCTGGTGGCCTGGGCCGACGGTAAAGTGCAACCAGCCGAACTGGGCCGGATACTCGAAATTGCGCGCCGCAGGGTTTTTCTGCCTGCCTCAGCGATGGAGGTATTCGAGGGCTGGCTGGCGAACAAGCCATCCGACGACTACGTCAAGAAGAGCCTCGCGGCATTGGTTGAACTGGGTCGCCGTAAGCGCGGTGTCGGCGCCGACCTTAGCGCCAGGGACCTGCGCAAGCTCTCGGAGCTGAGCTTCGATATCGCGGTTTGTGCTGGAGGCCTGTGGGGCGACGTGTTCTCGGTCACCGCCGATGAGGAGCAGATCGTGGACGAACTGGCTCAGGTGTTGAACATCGACGACGGTCAGTCCTGGAAAGAGATGCTCGAAGATCTGGGCTGAGAACCAACCTGCATAATTCAAATGTCAGGCACCTTTCAATAGCACGCCGGTGGAATCAACTTCCATTACCACCGTTCCCCCGTGTATGAACGGTGCGTTGCGGCCGCCGTGGGCAGCGGGGTACGACCCGGCCACGGGGACGCGCAGGGGGGTGAGGTGTTCCTTCAGCACATCCTTTACGGTCACACCGTCTTGCCCGGGCTCGCAATCGATAAACTCGCCCAGAAGCACCCCTGCAAGTCGCGGGAGAATGCCCGATCGTCGGAGCTGCACCATACAGCGGTCTATTCTGTAGGGCTTCTCGCCCACGTCCTCGATAAATAGAATCGCGCCATCCGCGAAACCGGGATCGACGGCGCCGCACAGGTGAGCCAGGATGGTGAGGTTTCCACCGATCAGGGGACCGTTCGCGGCTCCATGGAATATGGACTCGAGTCCATCGGGTGCGGACCAGGCGCCGCCTTCGAGCAGGCGGAAGAGATCGTCAATGTCATCATCTTCGGTGGCGGTGAACCGCGCGACCATGGGACCGTGGATCGAGAGCATCCCGAGATCCGTCCACAGGCGAATTAGCAGGGCGGTCAGATCGGAGGAACCGACAATCCACTTGGGTCTGGCGGACAGTCCTGTCAGATCCAGGGAGTCCAGAATGCGCGTGGTCCCGTAACCTCCACGAGCGGCGATGACCATGGCTGTGTCCTCATGATCGAGGGCTTCCTGCAGCCCTGACAGTCGAACTGAATCCGAACCGGCCAGGTATCCGTTTCGGTCGGTCAGGCGGTCGTCCCGGCGAACCGTGTACCGAGAGGCCAGACGATCCAGCCCCATACTCAGCAAATCCGGCGCTACCGGACCGGCGGGCGCCGTCACACAAGCCCGGTCGCCGCGTTGCAGCGGCGCCGGACGAACAATGGTCGTGCTATTTGATGGGATCGCCACAGGTGTCGAGTAACCCGACGACAAAGCCGTCGACGAGCTTGGCCATCTCGGGGTCCTCCCCGATACCGGCCATCTCCTTTTCCATGATCCCGTTGGCGCCGGGAGCCGTTGACAACCGCTCGAGGGCCGCGAACAACTCATTGTCTACCACCGGGAGCTTGACGATCTTCTCGATGCTCGACCGTATGGCTTTCTCGCTCTTGTCGAAAGCGGTGTTCTCGTAGGCCTTGATCATGGCCTTGTTCGCGTCCTTGTCCTTCATGATGTTGCTCATCATGGTGACTAATTCTGTCTTCGTGCGATCGTGCGCGACGACGCTGACCACTATACCCTGCAACGCCGTCTCGACGGATTTCAGATCGGCGATTCCTCGAAACAGTTTTTCTATCTCTGTTTCCACGTGGCCGTCGCATTTTTGTATCCAGGCCGCCACCTTCTTGCTGGTTTCGTCGGACTTGCCTGTCACGGAAAGCGTGAGCGCGATGCCGAGGATCTTCTTGGACGCCTCGGGAGAGAGATTGTCGGCGAGGGATATCGCGGTGATCTTGCCCTGGAGCTGGAGGAGCGGCACGAAGTCCTTGATCAGCCCGGTCATGCGAGGATCTTTCATCACCTGGTTATCGAGATGTTCGTTGATCACCTCCATGGCGATTCGGGTGGTCTTTTCCTTCACCTTCTTCTTGTAGGCGTCGACGCCGCCTGCCTGAATTGCTTTCCAGCCCAGCTTGACCTTGTTGAGAAACCCGGACGTGGCCTTGTCGGCAATCTTGTCCGTTTTCTTCTTGATCGACTTTTCCTTGAGAATCTTGGAGGTGAGCTTCCCGATCTCTGCTTTTACCTTTTCATCGTTGGAGATCTTGATCCCGAGCTCCTTGGCGAGTTCCTCGCCGAGCTGCGAGATCTTCTCAGCCGCCTCCTTGCCGAGCCAGTCGGTGATCTGACTCCTTGCCTCGACGGTCTCCTTTTCCCCTTCGCCCTCTTGCGCCGGCTTCCCGTCGGGTTTGGCGTCGCCGCCGCCCTTGGCATCCGGCTTCTTGTTTCCGCACGAGACAGCCAGGGCCATCATGAGTACCAATAGTAATCTGGTGCTCCTAAATTTCATCTGAATCCTCCCGCAAATCGTTTTTGCAATGGGCCATTCTAGTAACGGACGTTCCTTTAGGCCAGGCTATTCTCGACGTCCGGGGTTTTCCTCATCGATGTTCAGGGACATGATGACGGCGTCCTCCCCGGTGTCCGAGTAGTAGCCCTTCCTCCTTTCCGTCTGTGTGAAACCCAGGCTCAAGTACAATGCGCGGGCCTCCCGATTCAATTCCCTCACCTCCAGCATGATCACCGAGGGCGCGTCTCTTTGCGCCTCGCCGAGCAGGTGATCCATCAGCATGCGCGCCACACCTCTGGATCGCCAGGCGGGCGCGGTTGCTATGTTCTGGAGGTGTCGTTCGCAATCGACCACCCAATAGATCATGAAGCTCACCACCTTTTTCCCGTGCAGGGCAACCAGCACTTCGGAAAACGGGTTCGCGGCGATCTCGTTGGCCATCACCTCGCGGGGCCACGGCGTGGTGAAGCTGGTCTCCTCGATCTCCATTATGCCTTTTAGATCTTCGGTTAACGCTCGCCTGATCTCGATATCCACCCGGGGTTTCGCAAGAGTGGGGATCATCAATGAACGATCCGGATCCATCGGTGTTTGAGCGCGTTTACGAGTTCCTCTTCGAGCATGCGTTCAACCTGCTTGTCCATGAGCCATCGCCGAAAATCGGATCGCACGTCCCCCAGTTCGCGTCCCGTGAACGGATGACCTCCCGCAGCGAAACGCGTGGATGTTTCCAGATCCGAGGGCGGCTCAATCCGATCTTCAAAATAGGTGAGCTTGATGATCGCCAGGGTCGCATCGACCGCCCAGACTTTCAGGTCGTCCCGATCGGTCCCGCTTTGACGGAGCAGGTCCGCCATCTGGTCTTCGCCGCCGGCCAGCGTTGTGAGCCTGTCCACCACCGCGTCCCGGGTGGTTGGGTTGACAGTTTCCCCCATCTGTCTGGCCTGGCGGGCCAGCAGCTTGATGAATGCGGCGGATCGCCGGGCCGCCACGCGGGTGGATTCGTCAATGGATCGGTTTTTCCAGGAGGGACCATGCCGGCGAACCAGCAACAACCTCGCCTCCAGCTCCAGATCGCTTTTCAGAATGGGAATGGCTGCGCTCTCATCCGAGGGAAGCCCGGCGGCGAGCACGGCGATGCCGTCGAGCATCGTGGAACCGGCGGGAAGATCCGCGTGGGAAACGATCCCCGACAGGATCACACCTGCGAACGCAATGAGGCGCAAAGTCGGTATCCTTTTCGCCGACTGGAACATAACCCCCCTGGCCTAATTGTAGCGCGAACGCCGAAAACCCCTTCGGCTGCGGAGAAACTCCAGGAATGCCACCGCAGTGGGAGGCTCCCGGGAAGGAA
>JAUXHN010000200.1 GCA_030621515.1 Deltaproteobacteria bacterium
TCGCTACCGGCACACTTCCGATAGCTCTGATCTTCGTGCGTATGTTCGCGCTTGCGCCGAAGAGATCCATCTCCTCCATGGCGTCTCGCGAATGGGCGTTGCTCGTGGGCAATTGGGTGTTTCTGGCCGCCACGGTGTTCGTCTGGGTCGCCACCATGATGCCGCTTTTCTCCGAGCTGTTCTCCGGGGAAAAGATTACGCTCACGCCGGCCTTTTTCAATCGCTGGATGGTGCCCATCGGGCTGGTTGTGCTCGGCCTGATGGGGATGTGCACGATCATGGGATGGCGAGGACAAAAGTCGAACGAGTCCCTGGGGCGGTTTGCAATGCCGGTGTTTGTGGGTGTCTTCGCTGGAACGCTCAGCGTGTTCTTCGGCTCGTGGCGACCTGACCTGGGGGGGCCCATGTCCGCGGCGCCGGCCATCTCCATCGGTCTGGTTGCGATGGTCACCGCCGGCCTCGCCCGGTCTCTTCGGCTCACGATCCTGGAATCGGGGAAAGCCGGTCATACGCCCGAGCGCATTCGGCGAAGGTTCGGTGGACAGCTCGTGCATCTCGCCATGGTTCTCATGTTCGTCGGCTTCACGGGGAGCGGATTCACGCAGGAGGTTCAGGGCTCGATGGGTCCGGGCGATCACCTGAACATCGCCGGGTACAGGGTCGGTTTCATCGGCCTGCGGTGGGACAGGGATTTCGAGCGTGAGGCGGTCTTTGCCGATCTCGAGATACGGGATCCGGGGGGCAAGACCATGGGTGTGCTCTCACCGGCTCGGTTCGTCTACCACTCTCACCCGGGACAACCCACCAGCGAGGTGGTGATAGAGACCGATCTGGCCGGGGATCTGTTTCTCATTCTGGGCGAGACAGACGAGGCCCGGGGGAGGGCGGTGATCCGGGCCGTCGTGAACCCCCTGGTCGTCTGGATATGGCTGGGCGGCGTGCTGCTGGTTCTGGGCACTCTCGTGGCTTTCATCAGGCCCGGCGTCTTCCTGGCCGTCCTGGAGATGAGACGGGAGATCCGCTCCCGGTACGTCGGCGCGGTGGTGGTCATAGGCACGGCGTTGGTGGCGGCCCTCGTGGCCGGCCTTGTCAGGAACCTGCCCGCTGCTATCGCGGTTGTGGGCGCGCTGACTCTACTCGCGGGGATCCACCAGTTTGCCGGCGCGCTCAGCGGGCTCACGCGGGACGGGGGCGGACGATGATCGCGGCTGCATTCCAGGTTGCGTTCCTTGCGGTTTGGTGTGCCGTGGGGATACCTGACGCGGGATCGCCGGACGGCGACGCGGGAAAGAGTGATGTTCCAGACGCCGTGAGCGCAAGGGTCGAATCAGTGCCCGTAAAGCCTCTTGAAGCCACTGACGATCTCGCGCACGTCAAGATCAGCCATCTTCACATAGTGCTGAGTCGCAAGGGAGATCGAGTCCTGGTCTCGGAGGTTCTCACCCTCGCGAGCGGCGACGAAAAGAAGTTCTGGACACCGTCCGGGTACTTCATTCCATTTCCGAGAAATGCCGTAGCCCCCGGGATCGCCGGTGAAAAACACGAACGGCCCGACATCAAGATCGAAGCAGATGGTTTCCGGGTGCACACTCCGATCTTCCCCGGCGGACTGGACGTGGCGCTGAAATTCGAATTGCCCATCGTCGGGGAGTCGGTTGTTCTGGAACAAGCTCTTTCGTCGCCGGTCGAGTCCGGCCGGATCATCTCCACCTGGACCATTAACAACGCACGCCTGGAGGCAAAGGGATTCGGCGTGGCCGCGCTGACCGATCTGCCCAGCGGGCTCGCCGCCCTCGTGGCCATGGGTCGCGGGGTCGAGCGAAAAAAGATATCCGTGACCCTCACAGGACTGAAGGACGATCCCGGAAGCGCGCGGCGCGCGTTGACCTTTGCCCTGTGCGTGGTGTTCCTGCTCGCCGGGATTGTGTTCTGGTTCTTGGGGCGAAAAAGAAGAGCGGTGGTGAAGAGTGAATCGTGATCTCGCCAGTGTAAAGTTGGACGGGGTCACCAAGTTGTTCGGCGCTGTGCGCGCCCTTCATCGGATCAATCTGGAAGTAAAATCAGGCGAGGTAGTGGCGATCATGGGCGGGAACGGCGCGGGCAAGTCCACGCTCCTGTCCATCCTCTCACTGACCATGCGCCCCACGAGGGGGAAGGTTCTCTTTGACGGGAAAGAGGTTCGGTTCGGGGATCCGGCGGCCAGAAGTGTTGTCGGATTGCTCTCCCATCAACCGCTCGTCTATCCCGACATGACAGGGCGCGAGAACCTCATACTGTTTGCGGGACTCTACGGGCTGGACGGCCGACGGGAGCTAGAGGCAGTGCGTGAACGCCTGGGGTTGGGCGGATTCCTCGACGACCGCCCTACGAGAGTCCTTTCGAGAGGGCAGCTCCAGCGCGTGGCGCTGGCCCGCGCCCTGATCTCCGCGCCGAGTCTCCTGCTTCTGGACGAGCCCGCCGCGGGCCTGGACAGCTCGGCTATTGCGCACATTGAAGCGGTCCTGGGAGATCACGGGAAGGCCGGCGGAATAGCGGTGCTGGTGACCCACGAGCCGGATCTCGCGGCGCGGGTCGCGGATCGTGCGGTGATGATCAAGAACGGGCAGATCGTGTTGGATCGCCCCGCGCCGGACAGCGCGGCGGGGTGGCGGGAGATTTACGTCGAAGCGGTGGAGGGGGGAGGGCCATGAGATTCCTTCGCGCCGTGTGGGTAGTGTTCGTCAAGGATCTCAAGGTAGAGCTGAGGACCCGTGAGATCATCCTTTCCACCGGCCTGTTCGCGCTCCTGGTCGTGGTGCTCGCCGCCTTCGCGTTCGGGTTGAACACCATGCCCGGCGTGGATGCCTCGTGCGGCGTACTGTGGATAGCGGTGGCCTTTTCAGGGATCCTGGCGCTGGGGCGGACATACATGCGCGAGCGGGATTTCGGCGTGTGGACCGCGCTTCTCATGACCCCGGTACCCCGGGCGGCGCTCTACATGGGAAAGATGCTCGGCCTGCTGGTGTTTCTCGTCGTGGTGGAAATTGTGCTGATCCCGGTCATCGAGCTGTTCTTTCACGCGCCCCTGCTGGCAAACATTCACATGCTCGCGCCCATCCTCCTCGCGGGCACGCTGGGTTACGCAGCGGCGGGCGCCCTGTTCGGCGCCATGACCATTCGCACTCGCATGAAGGATCTCCTGCTGGGTGTTATCTTGTTTCCGCTCATCGCTCCGCTGCTCATCGCCTCGGTCAAGGCGACGGAGGCCGTGCTCGTCGGTAACGGTTTCGCCGGCGCGTCGGACTTCATCAAGATCATATTGATCTTCGACACGATCTTCATTCTGGGAGGATTGTGGTTGTTCGACGTCCTCATGGAGGACTGACGAACTCTGCCCACCCCTTGACCCACGCTGCTAAGCGATCTATATTTGTAAATAGGACAAAACGTTTTGACCAAGGTCAATTAATATGGACAATAACACGATCAGCACCAGCGAACTCAAGGCACATTGCTCCAAGATCATCAGCGACATCGCACAAAAACGGGCCGCGGTTGTCATTACAAAGCATGGGCGCCCCGTCGCCAAAATCGTGCCCATGGACGACGAGGAGCCTGTCAGCCTGTTCGGCTTCGCAAAGGGCGGAATCACCATTCACTGGGACATCGTCGAGCCGTTGGACGTGGTCTGGGAGGCGACCGAGTGAGGCTGCTCCTCGACACGCACATCCTCATCTGGCTGGCCGAGGGGCACGGCAAACTGCCGATCAAGTCGCGCCGTTACATCGACCGGATCGCCGCGAAGCACGGGCTGGCGGTCTCGGCGATCTCGTTCTGGGAGACGGCAATGCTCGGTTCCAAGGGGCGCATCGCAATCGCTCATCCGGTGGGCGAGTGGCGCGACTCAATCCTCGCCGGGCCGGGAATCACCGAGGTCCCGATCTCCGGTGATATCGGTATCGAGGCGGTAAACCTCCCCCCCGGCCTGCACGAGGATCCGGCCGACCGTCTACTCGTGGCCACCGCCCGCCTCCACGGCTTCACCCTCGGCACCAGGGACCGGCGCCTTCTCGATTACTCAAAGGTAGGCCACGTCACCGCCGTGCGGCTCTGAGCACTAATCGTTAGTGATGTGGAACTCGACCCTCCTGTTGGCGGCTCGGCCTTTCTTGGTCTTGTTGTCCTCGATCGGCTTGTCAGGACCGTGGCCGATGGCCTCCAGGCGTTTCTCGTCGATGCCCTTCTTCACCAGGTAGCTCTTCACCGCGTCCGCCCTCCTTTGCGACAGATCCATGTTGTGATCCCGCTTGCCTTTCGAGTCGGTGTGTCCCTCTATCCTCATCTTCATCTTCGGGTTGCGCTCGAACACCCTGGCCACCACGTCAAGGATATTGAAGGACTGCTTCTTGACGATCTTGTCGGAGTTGGTCTTGAAGCTAATCTTTTGCAGCAGCTCGATCTTGGAACCGCGCATCTTCACCAGCTCGTCGCCCTCGTCCGGACACCCGTCTTGATCATCAAACCCGTTGTATGTCTCCTTCTCGTCAGGACACTTGTCTTCCGAATCAATGATCCGGTCGTTGTCGTTATCCTCATCGGGACACCCGTCCTTGTCCTCGAAACCGTCCTTGTCCTCGGCCTCTTCGGGGCATTTGTCCTCGGAATCCGGGATCCCGTCCTTGTCGTTGTCCTCATCCGGGCAACCGTCCTCGTCCTCGAAACCGTCCTTGTCCTCGGCCTCTTCCGGGCATTTGTCTTCGGAATCCGGGATGCCGTCACCATCTCGATCGTCGTCCGGGCAACCGTCCTCATCCTCGTGCCCATCCACATCCTCCGGGTCATCCGGGCACTTGTCCTGTGAATCGGGAATCCCGTCATTGTCGTTGTCATCGTCAGGGCAACCGTCGTTGTCCTCGAAACCGTCCCTGTCCTCGGGCACCTCGGGGCACTTGTCGTCCTTGTCGAGCACCCGGTCCCCATCCTTGTCGGTTTCGAGAACCGGCGACCACATCAACCCGGCGAAGGCCCTCACCGTCGGCGTGCCGACCCCCCCGATGATGCCCACGCCCATGCCCCCCGTCACCGCCAGGCCGTTATCGAAGCTGTACTTTGCTCCCGCGTCCGCCTCCAGGGGGCTGGAGACCGGGTCCGCGTCGATCGAAGACTGCCCGAACATCTCCAGCAAAAGCTCCCAGGATCGGTTGACCTGAAACCCGGCGGCGGCTCCGTACGAAATCCTCGGGCCGACATCCGCCAGCAGAAACTCCTGCTCTTTCCTCCAGATGTAGCCCGCGTTGGCGCCCAACCTCACGCGTCCCAGCTGCGCCCCGAAGGCGAGTTTTGGGTGAACCGTGACAGAAGTGTCTCCCATGAACGAGTCGCCCACCACCGCGTTGCCCAACGGAAAGGTGATCACCGGAACCAGCGCCAGGCCGAAGGTGTCGTCCTCATAGCCGAACACCCCGCTCAGCAGATCCAGCTTTATATGAAGCCTGATATCCGAAATTCCGATGTGGCTGCTCGGCGCCTCCACCACGTCGGACCCACCGGCGACATGCACATCCTCGCCCTCCTGGTAAAGGACGATCGGCAGGGCGAGCCCCACCTCGAGAAGTCCGAACATGGAAATGGCCCCGAGGGGCTCCAGGGTCAGGTGGTGAGCCACCAGGGGCGTCCCTCCGTCTGACCACTCGACGCAATCACCACCCTCCACGCGCTCGCAACCGCGCACCATGAGAGGCCGGTACTGGTAGTTGGCAAGTCCGCCGACGCGAATCGCCAGGCCGTCGGGGACGGAGGCGCCCTCCACCGTGAAGAAGCTGCCGTATCCGGGAGCCGCCTGAAAATTCTGGATGCTGAATGCTCGCTGGTCCTGAGCCCGGGCTCCTGTGACGAACGCGAGCAAGGCCATGGCCGCGATAAGCGGCGATAACCACCTCATATAAGGAACTCCAGCAACGAGAGCACCACACGAAGGAGGCCGACTTCGCGAACATCCCTCCCCGGACTCCCGCCGATCGAGCACCCGGGCAGCGCGCCCGATCCTGACGCTCCAACCGCGCCGGATGTGGAATCACACGCGTCCCCCACACCGTCACCGTCCGAGTCTTCCTGACCCGGGTTGTGAACACCCGGGCAGTTGTCGGCGGAGTCCGGAATCCCATCACCATCACCGTCGCCATTACCGTCGCCGTCGCCATCATCGTCATCATCGTCATCATCGTCATCGTCGCACGCGTCCCCGACACCGTCACCGTCCGAGTCTTCCTGACCCGGGTTGTACACACCCGGGCAGTTGTCATCGGAGTCGGGGATGCCGTCCCCGTCCCCGTCCGAGTCCTCGCCGCCCGGGAATATGGGATCGGTGGCCCCTTCCGGGAGGGTGAAGGGATCCGAGCCGCCATCGTTATCGATGATGTCATCGGTGATGGAGTGTGCGTTCTGCGAGGTGCCGAAGATCAACACAAATGAAGAACCGGGCGCCAGCCCGTCATCGTAGAGCAGTTGCATGGGGAAGAAGAAGTCGATGAAGAAGTCCGGCGAGCCGCACAGGTTGGATGCAGCGTTCATGATCCTGCCGTTGTCGGTCCATAACCACGAACCCAGCTCCTCCTCGGCGGGATCCGAAGGGTCCCCCAATGTGGATTGCACGGTGTTCTTTTCGAGGGTGACCATGTCCGGGTTCAAGATGCCGTTGGCCATGGCTATGTACTCGTAATTGTTGAGATCCGAATCGGTATCGAACTCAACTGCCCAACCGAAGGGGGCCAGCCCGCCGGACTGCGCGGGATCGTCATCGAGCCGCATTCTCACAAACATGTAGGTCCCGGACGTGGTGAAATCGAAATAAACAAACGCCGCGGGATCCGCACTGGTTCCAACGATGTCCCTGGACCCTTGCGCGTCATCACAGGGATCCGATACGCCCAACCCTCCCGCGGTGATGGTAATCCACTCCGAATCCAGGGGCCAGTCCTGGGCCACGGCTTCACCTGCGAACAGAAGCGTTGCCAGGGCAAAAATCAAACCTGATCTGGATTTGAAACTCATGTGTGAACCTCGCTTTCCCTTTCTATTATGACTTAAAACCACCGGAAAAGAGGTCGAAAAACTCTTTTTGGAGGTTCCGTAGCTCGTTAGAACATTTGGTACGTCCAGGATGTCCAACATGATGTGATGCGACAAATGGGCAAAGAACGACTGGTGGCGCTGATCGCGATCCTGGTGGCGGTCATGGGCTGCGCCTGCGCAGATCGACCACTCAAGAGCGCCGCTTCCCGCAAGTACTTCGTCCCGCCGGTTGCGCAGGTGGGATCGCAGTCGGATGACGTGGATCACTTCGGCTACCGAGCCCAACGGGAGCGGCTCATCATACTTCTGAAGGAGGCAAGGGAGCCGAACGAACAGGCCCGGCTCACCATGGAGCTCGCCGACCTGGCCGAGCGGACCCGGGCCATGGTGCTCACGCGGGAACCCGAGCTGGAACGCCTGGCCCAGGATCTGCTTGACGAAGAACTCAAGCTGCTCGGCCGCATCGCCCGCGTCTTTCCGGATTACCCCCGTCGCGACGAGGCTCTGTACCTCCTGGGGTTCACCTTGCTCGACCGGGATCGCCCCGAAGTGGCATTGCGCTATATCCGCGCCCTGCTCGCCGAGCACCCGGCAAGCCCCTACGTGCCCCACGGCTATCTGGCGTTCGCTGACCACTTCTTCAACCAGGAGAAGATCGACCAGGCCATCAAACTGTACGAGAAGGTGCTCGCATTCGAGAACCCCGACGCCACGCCGCTGGCCCACTTCAAGCTGGGCTGGTGCTGGCTCAACAAGGGTGAGCATCAGAAGTCGTTGGAGTCATTTGTCAACGCGGCGAGCGCGGCGCAACGGCTGGGCGGCCAGGCCGGGGCCACGCTGCGGGAAGAGGCGCTCAAGGATCTGGTGCGGGCTTACGCCCAGGTGGGCGTTCCGGAAAAGGCGCTGGCATTCTTTGGGCGGATCGACGAAGGCCGGATCAACGATATGCTCGAGCGGCTGGGCGCCGCCTACTTCGACGATGGCCGTTATCCCGAATCGATCGTGATCAACCGCCAGGTGTCGGACCGGGTCGAGTGCTCTCCCGTGCAGGCCCGGGCACAGGTCGCTGTGTTCGAGGCGCGACTGTTCCTCGGTGAGATCGACGACCTGAAGGCCGAGGGCGAGCTGCTCGTGGAGGTGTTCGTCCGGCTCGCCCAGTGTTTGCCCCCCGAAGATCTCGTCGAGTTTGCGGAGGCCGGCGCCGCGGCAAAGGAGACACTCAAAGCCCAGGCAAAGCGCTACCGGGCCGAATTCGAGTTCAGCGGCGAGCCCGCTGCGGCAGCGATGGCCGACGACCTGGAGACAATGGCCGAGAGTTTTTAGCGTGTTGTAGTTGTTAGATGTCCTGATGGAGGACTGAGCTGCCTGAACCGAAAATTCGACTGTCTCCTGACTCATCTTACGATATAATACCTTCAGAAGGGGCAACCTTGGAATATGACAGACGACGATAGGAGGACTGCTGCCTAAACTGACAACTTGGTTGCGAAAGGGGTAACT
>JAUXHN010000280.1 GCA_030621515.1 Deltaproteobacteria bacterium
CCCGCGCAGATGTTGATAGTCACCACGACCCCGCGTATACAGGGAACTCAACTTTCAACAGGGATACGGAAGACTCATGAACGAAAAGCTGGAGCTGTCTAGAAACGCTTTTTTGGACCTCAAAACAACGCCCAAAATAGTGGAGCGCGCACTCGCGAATTTAAGGGAATGGCTGCAGGACGAGCGACTGGTTGAGTACCGTCCCTACATCGATCACCTCATCGACAACGAGCGATGGGAGATGCTGCTCGACAGCTTCTGGCGCATGATCCCCTTTGGAACCGGAGGGAGACGCGGCCCGGTGGGTGCGGGGCCCAACCGGATCAACCCGCATACAATCAGCCTCTCGGTGCAGGGGCACTGCGAATACCTTCGCGATGTGGTCGGCATCACCGGGGACATATGCGTGGTGGTGGCCCACGATGTGCGGCAATTCTTCGATCTTCGCGGGGCTTATTCGGGCGTCGACGGGCTGCTGGATGGTCTCACTTCCCTGGACATGGCGCGGATTTCGGCCATGACCTACGCGGCCAACGGCATCACCGCGTATGTTGTGGGATCTCTCGAAGACGGTCGAAGCGAGCCCAAGTGCACCGATCGCTTCATCTCCACCCCGGAGCTATCGTTCCTGATCAGGGAGCTGGGTGCGGCCGGCGGGTTGAACATTTCCGCGTCCCACAATCACCCGGACGACAACGGCGGCAAGTTCTACAATCGCCTGGGCGGCCAGGAAATCCCCCCCGACGACGAGGCGCTGCTGAACGTGGTCAAGAAGGTGAAGCACGTAAAAACGATGGCCTACGACAAGGCTCGCGATGCGGGGCTCATCCTCACGGTGCCTCCCGAGCAGCACCGACGCTACATCCAGCTGAACATGGATTTGTCCTTCACAGATTCCCGCAGCGCCAGTGTTGCATTCACGCCGCTTTGCGGAACCGGGATGACAACGGTTCACGAGACCCTGACTGAGCTCGGATTCAGAGTGGTCACGGTGCCCGAGCAATCGGCCTATGACGGTTCTTTCGCGCCGGTCCGTTATCGCATCGCCAATCCGGAGGTACCCGACTCGATGGACGAGCTCGAAAAGGTTGCGCGCGAGAACGATTGTCACGTGGGCTTCTCCACCGATCCGGACGCGGACCGGTTGGGGATGATCGTTCCAGAGGACGGCGGGTACAGGTTTGTCAACGGAAACGAGATCGGTCTGATCCTTATCGAATCGATAATCACTTCAATGAAGCGCGCGAACACATTGCCCTCGAGACCGGTCTTCATCAACACGGTGGTGACGTCGAGCCTGCAACGGGAGATCGCACGGCGGTACGGGTGCCAGGTGATCGGAGATCTGATGGTGGGCTTCAAGTACATGGGCGACGTGATGGGGCATCTGGACCTGACCGGACGTTTTCCCCCGGATGGTGACCGGGAAGATCGGGATAGTATAGAGGGGACCATCGACGACTTCGTGTTCACGACGGAGGAGAGCCACGGTTATCTCCTGACGCCCCGCATTCGCGACAAGGACGCGTGCGGCGCGGCCGTGCACCTGGCCGGGCTCGCGAGCACCCTGGTCGATAGTGGAAGCTCCTTCTTGCAGATGCTGCGGGACATCTACAGGGTCTACGGATATCAAAGGAACGTCCTGCGTTCCCTGGTCATGGAGGGAATAGTCGGCCTGGAACGCATCAAGAAGATCCAGGACGTGCTTCGGGGAAAGCCTCCCGTTGAGATTGCGGGCCGCCCGATGACACGGTTCGTGGATAACCACGTGGTGGGTGGGCCCATGCGCAGCACCACGGACAGGGCGAGTCGGGACGTTCTCATGTTCGAGCTCGACAGCGGCGACGGCAGGACGATTCGCCTGGTCGTCCGTCCGTCGGGAACAGAGCCCAAGACCAAGATTTACGTGGAGGTTCCTTCTGTGCGGCAACTGGGCGGAACGCTCGACGAGGCGACCGGGGAAAAGCTCGCGCAGATCAGCGACGACGAACTGGACGAGATCATCGCGCGCGCCGACGGCGAGGCAACACAGATCGGAAACGAGTTCATACGGTTCTGTCTGGGACCGCAGGTGCTCGGTGACGTGTATCCGACCATACCCGATGAGTCGCTCCTCGTTTCGGATCTCGTGCCGGTGGATCACAAGGTGAGACTGTGCACGCAGATCCTTCCGAAGCTGGTGGACGACCTTGTCGCCGGCGTTGCGCGGCAAGACATCGCGGACGAGATCGACAGGGAGCTGAGATCATTCGGGGAGGATCCCCGCGGCCTGGTGCGGGATGCTGCAGCCGCGTGGTTTGGCAGAAAGGACGTTGTCTCGCGCCTGGATGAGAGCGCCCTCGCTTTCGCCTGCGGACTGTTCGATTAGGAGCCTGCCGGGATGGGGTTAAAATACCCGATAGCGGTTGACTCGTTTCGAACGCGCAATATATTCGATAGAGCTAATTATGCGTACAGCGTGCTCCGACTTGTGTGGAGCGGGAGAGGAAGACCATGGCGGACGGCGTCAACAAAGTAATACTGGTGGGAAACCTGGGAAAGGACCCGGAGGTCGGATACACTCAGGGCGGGACGGCTCTGTGCAAGTTCTCCCTGGCGACCGGTGAGTCGTATGTCAACAACGCGGGGGAGCGACAGGACAAGACCGAGTGGCACAACATCATCGTGTGGGGAAAACAGGGTGAAAATGTTGGCAAGTACCTGTCGAAGGGACGTCAGGTATACATCGAGGGCAAGATCCAGACCCGCAGCTGGGATGACGAAAAGACCGGGCAGAAGAAGTACATGACCGAGATCAACGCCCAGCGCGTGGTCTTCCTCGGCGGCCGTTCCGATGGAGGAGGTGGCGGCGGCGGTGGTCAGGCCCAGGGAGGCGGAGGTCAGGCCCAGGGAGGCGGAGGCCAGGCCCAGGGAGGCGGAGGCCAGGGAAGCGGAGGATCCGGCATCGGTCCCGATGACGACGACATTCCGTTCTAGAAGATGAAGAGATCGATCACCCTGATCATGCTGGCTGCAGCGCTACTGCTCGCGGCTCCGGCGTCCGCTCCCGCGTGGGGCACACTCGAGGACGTGCGCTACAAGATAAAGGGCGAGGACGGAAATCACTGGGCGCATCTTCTGGGGCGCGGAAAGATCGTTCGCGGCAACGAGCTTGGTGGAAAGATCTCCTTCACGTTCGACGACGGACCCGATCACCGCACCACCCCGATCATCCTGGACGAGCTGGACAGGTTCGGCGTGAAGGCGGCCTTTTTTGTCAACGGCCATCGCTTTCACTCTCGCACGGCCGGCGGCGTGGAGAACCAGGCGGTGCTGCGGGAGGTCCATCGACGGGGTCATTTCATCGGAAATCACACGTTCACCCACAAGGACATCACCGCTCTGGACGACGAGGGTTGGAGACTCGAGGTGCTTCAGGTTGATCAACTGGTGAGGATGATCACCGGGCGCAGGACCTGGATTTTCCGCCCGCCCTTCGGCGTGGCGAACACGGAGACCCTCGGACGGTTGAGCGCGGAGGGATACACGGTGGTCATGTGGAACCTGGATCCCCTCGACTGGAAGGCGGACAATGCCCTCGAGCTCCTCGAGAGAACCAAGAAGGTGGTGGAGGAGAACCCGGATGGAGGCGTGATCCTGTTGCATGACACCAACCGAAAAACCGCCGAGGCGCTCCCCCTGATCTTCGAGTGGTTGCAGGAGAGAAACACGCGCCTGACCGCGCTCGGGCAACCAACTCTCGATATTGTCGGCATAGACCACTTCATCCATCACAAGCGAAAAAACTGAAATACTGCTTGAGCCTCCTAGGCGCAGCCACGCGCGCTTTCTCGATGTTTTCGCACATTTTTGCGGGAGTTTTCTGGTATCATCGAACCTCGCACAAGTAGATTTGAGAACGAAAACGATAATGGTTTTGCCGGCGGCAATCTGGGTGGCTTGAACATGGCTTTGAAGTTTAAAAACCTCCTTTTCCCACTCCTCATAACGACCTGCATTGCGGGATGTGGTTTGTCCCTGGACTTCGATGACCTCGGCCCATTCCAGGATGCGAGCACAGGCGATACGGATACAGACACCGATACGGATACTGATACCGACACCGACACGGATGCTGATACAGACACCGACACCGACACGGACACAGACACGGACACGTGCGTCTGTACAACCGGCATCTGCTGCAATGGGTGCGAATACCTGCCATCGACCACGCAGTGCTCTGTAACTTCCGAGAATACCGAGTACGGATGCACGAGCGGCGACTGTGGTGCGAACGCCCAGATGCGATATCAGTATCGTTACTGTACCGGGGCGTCAGCTACATGTGACACGGATAATCTCCAGTGGGATACCTGGACGGTAATCTCTGCGTGCGGAATGAATGACATCTGCGAGTTCGACACCTCAAACGCATGGTGCACGAATTGTCCCTACGGCTGCACAGCCGGAAGCTGCAATGTGTCGGACTGCACAAGCGGGGTCTGCTGCGATACGTCTTCCAGCACATACCATCCGTCCACATATATCTGCGATGTGACAACTGCGTACGACTGCACAAGCACTGATTGCGGAGCCGACGCACAGGAGCAGAACACAACCCAGTACTGCAGCGGAGCAAGTGAATTGTGTAACGGGAGCACTGTGCCGGGCGGCTGGACGACAGTGGACGATTGCATCACCGACGCCATTTGCGAGTACGACACAACCGATTCCTGGTGCACAAATTGTCCCTACGGTTGCACAACCGGAAGCTGTATTGTGCCGGATTGCACAAGCGGGGTCTGCTGCGACACGTCTGCAG
>JAUXHN010000222.1 GCA_030621515.1 Deltaproteobacteria bacterium
GACCGGACAGGTCGTGGGCATCACGAACGGATCTCCTCTCTTCGTGCCCCGCTCGCGTACTACCTCGACCACCTGGGGAATGATCTCCCCCGCCTTCTCGACTATCACCATGTCGCCCACCCGGATGTCCTTGCTCCGGATCTCGTCCTCGTTGTGCAGCGACGCTCTGGAAACCGTCGTTCCGGCCAGCGCGACCGGCTCCAGCACGGCAACCGGGGTGAGCGCACCGGTGCGCCCCACCTGAACCAGGATATCGATCAACCTGGTGCGCGCCTTTTGCGTTTCGAATTTGTAGGCGACCGCCCACCGTGGGAAACGCGCAGTGAAACCCAACCGCTCCCTGAAATCCCCGCGATCGACCTTGACCACCGCTCCGTCGATCTCAAACGGGATCTCGTTTCTCCCGGCGTCGAGTTCCGAAATGGCCGCTGTGACCTCTTCATTGGAGGTGCACATGCGCTGCATCTCGTGAGTGGGCAGACCCTGATCCGCGAGCCATTCGAGGCACTCAGTGTGCGAATCGGGCATGCCCGGAGCATCCACGAGCTCGTACAGGATTATCCGAAGGGGCCTCCTCGAGGTGATGGCGGGATCCAGCAACCTCAACGACCCCGCCGCCGCATTCCTCGTATTGGCGAAAGCCGGCTCGCCGCGCTCCTCACGCTCGCGATTGACCGCCTCGAGGTCCTCTCCGTTGATGAAGATCTCTCCCCTCGCGATCACTTCCCCCGCTGACGGAATCCTCAACGGCAAGGAGCGAATGGTTCTCACGTTGGAGCTGACGTTCTCACCCTCGATCCCGTCGCCGCGTGTCAGGGCCGTCGCGAGGATACCATCCCGGTAGATAAGCTCCATGGATGCACCATCGAGCTTGGGCTCCACCACAAGCTTCACCTTGTCCTCGTCACCGAGCCCGCCGTTCACCCGTTCGAGAAAATCGCGCAACTCGCCCTCGTCGTAAGTGTTGTCCAGGCTGTACATCTTTTGGGGATGGGGAACGCGCTCGAAACCATCTACCGGCTGTGCGCCGATCCGTTGGGTCGGAGAGTCTCCGGTGACGAGATCCGGGTGTTCGCGCTCCAGATCCCTCAACTCTGAAAAGAGCTTGTCGTATTCGCGATCGCTCACGATCGGAGCGTTGTCCACGTAGTAACGCCGATCGTGCGCTCGGATCTTCTCCACCAGCTTGGCGTGACGCCCGGCGACGACTTCTCTTCGTTTGTCCATACGTCGAGCATACGACCTTTTGGGGCATATTTCGATCTTTCCCGCACTAAATGCATAGACGATGGTTATTCGGACATTTCGATCAGACCTGTGGCCTTTGCGCTACACTTTTACTGAACCCCAAATGGCAATTTCCCTTTATTTTTCGCCGGTTGGGCATTTCGGCATGAACATCGCATACACTTCGACTCAGATTTCACTTATCGCGTCCCCAATTGAGGATGCAGGAGGAGCAAGAGAATGAAACGCTTGATAATTGTCCTGATGGCAATTCTGGCCCTGGGGCTGGTGGTTGTCGGCTGTAGCGATGATGACGATGTCATCGACGACGCCGGCACAGACACAGACACTGATACTGACGGCGACACTGACACTGACACTGACACCGACACTGACACCGACACCGACACCGATACCGACACCGATACCGACACTGATACCGATACCGATACCGACGCAGACGGTGGTTCCGATGGCGGAGACGAAGCTTAGATAGCCTGACCCCGCAATCTCACTTGCCAACGTTTTCTCTTTAAAAAAGTCACTCCCATCAACGCCGTTTTTTTTGAGCCCGGGTCCACGCCGGATACAGTGAGGCAGGGTATATCTCACGCCTGCTTCTCTATATGGAGGTGTCCGTGCTTCAATCAAACCGAAGGTCCGATGAAAACCGAATAGACGTGGGCAGACCGCTGGAGCTGCTCGACGCGGGGGGTAACGAGTTCGCAGCCGGGTATACGCGCAACCTGTCGAGCACGGGGATCCGGGCCCGCTTCGATACCACGACACAGCCGGGGGCCAACGTCCTGGTGAGGCTGACCCTGGAGGACGGGGTGGATCCCGTGGAGAGGAAGGCCCTGATCGTCTGGACCGCTCCTGATCTCTACGGAGATGGAATGGAGGTGGGGCTCAGGCTTCTCGGGAAGGACGAGGAAGAGAGCACACCTGCAACCGCGGCTCCCGGACCGACTCCCCCGGTCAGACTCACCATGGGCCAGACGGTGGAGTTGGAAACCGGCGGGATCGGCGTGGAGGCTGTCATCTCCATGATCGGGGAGATCGACGACGACGGGACCATCCAGATCACCCTGTCCATCGATAACGATTCGGGGGAACGCGTGTCGAGCCGTGACGAGGAAATGTTCGACGAGGAGGAGTGGAAGCCTCACCCATTTAAAGACGCCTACCAGGCGATCAGCAAGTACGCGAGGCCCGTTCTGCGGGTGGTAACAGCCGTCCTGATGGTCGTCGGGGGCTTCATCGCCATCGGCGCAAGATTCGTATGGAAGAAATTACCCGTCGGGTTCACCGCGAAAATGGAGCGATCATGGGACAGGATCGCTCTCAAGCAAAGATTCGACTTCGTGTTCCGCGCAGTCGTTCGATTTGTCGTGAGATCCGCCGAGCGGGTAACAGCCCTATCTCGAAGCTAGTAAGAATCGTAATAGATATTGGTCCAGGTCTCGTGGCAGTCATCTCCGACGGGGACACTGTTGTCGCAGATTCCGCCCCAGTCGCCGTCCGAGGGGCTGGTCGCGTCTTCGTCGCCATTGGTGTCGCCCTTGAGGGTATCGTCCCGAAATGAGACCTCGGGGACGGACTTCGGAAGTTCACTAAATGACCGGGAGGCGAAGGGGTTCGGACGGCGGGTTCAACTCGGATCAACCTGCAATACCTGCTTCACAGCATCGATGATTTCGAGCGCATAGATTCGCGCCTCTTTTGCGTCCGAAGAGGTCTCGCCTCCCAAAAAACCTGGATACCGCGCGGCGACGGCATACTGCGACAGCTCCGATGCAGACTCCAAAAGCCGTCCGAAATCCGGGTGTGCTTCACAGATCTTTTCTACCAGAAAGACCAGATCGTGGGTTCGCGGCACTTCGTCGCCAAGATGTACGAGCAACCCCTTGAGCGATTTTTCGACGGCCTGCTGAAAATGAAAACACGCCTGATCCCACAGTGGGTCATCCATGCCCATCGCTGCATCAGCCATACGTGCATCACCATCCGCCTTGGCGAGCCACGCTGCGACCTCTTTTAGTTCAGGCGGCTTCAATTTCATAGAGGACAGTTCCTTCCCGGCTCGCCCAAGCGATAACAGAACTCTTCCATGAACAGTATTGAATATACTCCTCGGGTGTTACCACAATGATGTCGACCGGTATGCCCAGCCCTTTAAGGGCCAATCTAAGTTTGGCGGCTCTCTTTACGGAAGGCAATTCGGTTTCCGTCACGACCAGGATATCAACGTCGCTGTCTTCACGTGATGTACCGGTCGCCCGTGAACCGAACAAAACAATCCTTTGCAGATTGGGAAATACCTTCCGCGTGCGCTTTACGATCACGCCCAACAGATTCTCGTCCATCAATTGCCTCCCACAATTAAATGTGCCATCGCCGTGCTTGTGTGTCCACAAATCGTTCATTCATCTGCCATAGCGGGGCCACCGGCAGGCGGGCGAATTATGCCAGGCTAGTAAGAATCGTAATAGATATTGGTCCAGGTCTCGTGGCAGTCATCTCCGACGGGGACACTGTTGTCGCAGATTCCGCCCCAGTCGCCGTCCGAGGGGCTGGTAGCGGCTTCGTCGCCATTGGTGTCGCCCTTGAGGGTATCGTCCCGAAATGAGGTGAAGGCCACGCCCGCGCCATCATGGTTATTGATGTTTGCCCCGTCGTAGACGATCTCTCCATCGGCGGTGAACTTGACCACGACATCGTCAGCCAGAGTGAGAGAACCGCCACCTTCTTCGATCCAGAAATCATTGTCGTTAATCACGTACGCGACTTCTGTCTCGTCCCATGAAATGGCGCTGATGATATAGTCCGTTGTGTTCTCTACAAAAATTCCATTCATGGTATTCGCAACGTTCGCATCAGCCGGATCGCTGAAGGTGTTGGAGGCATCCAGGCAGAAGAGTGTGCTTATCGAGAGAGGCAGGTTGTTGTCAAAGAACACGTTGTCGTTGATGACCGTGGTTGCTGGAGATTCGTTGGCTGACAATGTTCCATAATAGAAATCGCCGACCTTTCCCCCATCCCCATGAGCGAAGGTGCAGTTTTGTACACTGGCCGAAGACAAGGCAGAGAGGTGGAGGCTGGTCCTGTAAGATCCACCTCCGCCATAATAGAATTCATTGTAGACAAAGGATGATCCGTCTTCGCCGTTTGTGTCCAGGGTGTGCCAATCTGTGGCGGCGGCAGAGGTGGCTGCTTCATCGCCGTTGGTATCGCCACAGTGGCTATCATCTTTGTAGGAAGTCCAGATGATCGGTTTCGCGGCTGTTCCCTCGGCCACGATAGTGCCGCCATCGCCTAACATGAGATACGGTCCATCGCCGGGGTGGAATTTGACGACCACTCCCGGCTCCACGGTAAGCGTGGCCTCGACATAAAAGTCCCAGGCGCGGATGACGTAGACGTTGCCATCGGTCCAGGTTGTATTGGTTGTAATGTCGTCAACGATCTCGACGATTGTGCAATCATCGGGAGGTGATCCACCGTCTGATCCACCGTCCGGGGTGTTGTCGGAGTCTGTGTCGTCATTGCAGGCAATGGCAAAGAGAATCACGGTGAAAATGAGAGCTGCTTTTTTGATCATTGTTTTATCCTTTCCTTATCTGAAAAACAGATTGCATCCATATAGGAGTGATCTCGTTTTGACAAGATTGTCAGTTCTTCCCCATTTATCAGTTCAAGAGCAACAACTAGCATTGCCGCAGTCCGCGGTTAGTCCCTTCTATATCGCCGCCAGCGACGTAGATACTTCATGTTGTTGGTTATGATCTTCGAACGCCGTTTCGAGTATGTCGGACCCGTCTTGATGTATTTGTTGTATGAGTCGATCGCTTGGATGGCGTTTTTCCTGCGGGCATACTTGAAGTGAGCCAACATGTAATGGGTGCGACTCCTGAGGAACAACAGGTCCGAAAGACCCACTTTGGTTCTATTTCTTCTGTCCCTGGCGTACTCCAGATATGGGAAGACGCCGAGCAAGGAGTTGATGCTCTCGGCCTTGCTCAGACGAATGCCGTACTGGTCACGCATTAACTTTCCGTTCCTGAAGAGACGCTTGGCCAGCGAGTAGGCCTCTTTTCGGCTCTTCGGCTCTCCCCTCAAATAGGTCGGCGTCGCCTCCTTCTCCTCCTTCTCTTCTTGCGCTTTTTGAGAGTCATTTTCGGCGGAATCCACCTCGGCGACGGGGTCGCTCGGCTTCTCGGGCTCCAGCTTTGGTTCGATGATCTCCTCTTCTCCGCCTTTGGACGTGAGAGACTCTGAAGGCGCAGCGGGCTCATCGTCCAGGACGTCGCCCTGGTCGGGTTGGGAGTTCTCCAACTCTTTTACCGCCATATTCGCGTCGGCGGGCTCACTCGTTTCACCGAAGAGAGCGGCCAGGGTGAATACAATCAAAAAGATAACCGCCCCCAGGGTGGCCAACATTGCCCAGCGATTGGAGAATGGGCGATGACCCTTGACCTCCAGCTTCGCAATCCGCGCATCGATCTGCTTGACCTTCTCCAGAATGCCCCAGGACCGAAGCTGCTTGGGGCCCCCAGGCCGACCTAATGCCGCCGCAATACCGCGCTTCGGTTGCCCCTCGGAGGCGATGTCGTAGGGTTTCTCATCCCCATTTTCCGGGAGGCCCTGGTTCAAAGACCAGCCCATATCCGCAGCGTTCTCCACATACGAGGGGGGCGCCATGCTCATGTACGGCGTTTCTGTTTGTCCCGCGCCGGGCGGCACTGAGAAGAGTTTCTCGGCCATCTGTCGTCCCATGATCGAGATTTTCTTCTCCAGGATATCGTACATCTCCTTCTCGAAGGCCCCGAACTCATCGGCAAATCGATCTTTCATCCGGCGCTTGATCTCCGACAACTCCTCCGGGTCGAAGAGCTTCGACTCCTCCAGATCTTGGTAGGTGGCGGTCCGATTCGCCGGGGTCGGTTTCGATTTAGCGCTCGAGACCTTCGGCATCTCCCCCTCTTGTTCGAAGACCAGGATATATTCACCCTCCGCAGTGTGCCCAGCCACCTTCTTGGCGATGCTCGAGGCGTATTGTCCAAGAGGTTTGTCGCGCCCGTCGAGCAAGATGGCGTCCAGATTGAAGCCGTGTTCGCCCGCGAGACATCCCTGGGACAGGATAACGAGTCGATCTTCGCCACCCAGATCGATCTTCTGAAGTTCTATGGAAGGGAGAAAGTCGCCCTTTTCGTCCAGAGAGCTGAGCAACCCACCAACACTGTAGTCTCTGGTGAGCTGTTTGGCTCCTTCTGGGTTGACCAGGTACTGACGGGATTGTCCCCGGTGGGCGATGTGCACTCCCCCCTTAAAGAAAACCGCGACCTCCAGATTGCAGGTGACGGAGGGCAGTGTCTCCCTGAGGCCCACCGCCTTGAACACCGGATCCCTGCCCCTCTTGCCGCTCAGATTGGCGATGTTGTGTCGCCCTCCAATCCCCTTGTCAGTGACTTGAGCGTGGAGAGCCGTGTCCAAGACTATCGAATCGGTGCCGACGATGGACTGGCGGATGAATCCTCCAAAGTCCTCTTGCGAGGCGTTCACCTTGTCCTCCTGGACGCTGCTCCCCAGGTAATTGGACAGGTGGCTGGTGAGCACCTCGATGGTGGTGGTCGATACTTCCGTCCTGAACTCAGCGGTGTCCTTGGAATCTGACGTTTTTTGCCTCAGTGTGCGGGTTTCCGAAAGCAGGGCTATGCCCAACTTGGTGTCAATGCGGTACTCCACACCGGCCATCGCCGCCGCCGTTCCAACCGAAGCGACACCGGCATTCATGACTTTTCCTGAATCGTGTTGATTACTCATCGGGCGCTTATCCCGTTAGTACATCTTCTTTTGATCACAAAACAAAATCCAAAATATACTATAATGGATCGTAAGTGAATCGCCTCGAATTTGCCTCTCACAAGAGGTCCTCTCTCAAGAGTCCCTCTCTCAAGAGTCCGAGTCATTATTTCCTGTAACAAGATTGTCAGTTTTCCGATTGATCAGAGGTCGTCTGAGGTGGATGAGCTGACAAAGGCCGGGGCGGAGAAGTAGACATCGTTGTGCACGAACACACCGACCACGGCCAGGGTCGAGATACGGTCCTCGATGCCGATTGTGATTGTCTCCTCGTCGTGCCACTCGAACTCGATCTCCACTTCGGTCCAGCGCTCGTCGATCGGGGTCAGATGGATCAGCGCAGGGTCGCCGCGAACGATCACCCAGTGATAAGATAGCTCACGGTCGTTGTGATCGAACGAGCCGGCCGCGCTGACCGTGATCACTCGCGGCGTGCCGGTGTCGCCCTCCCAGT
>JAUXHN010000203.1 GCA_030621515.1 Deltaproteobacteria bacterium
ATTCGCGCAACTCGTCCATGAAGAAGTCGAACGCTCCTTTGCTGCCCGTCAAGGCCAATACCTCGATCATCAGGGCGCGCTTGTCTCCATCCAGCTTCCCGATCAGGCGCAGAACACGCGCGGCTGCCGGATCGCCTGCTGACGCCACCGCGTATGTGAGATTCCTCGCGGATGGAGACGAATCCTGGGCCATCGACTACTGGGGCATAGACGAGGTCTCTCTCAGCGGTTCCTGATCCGGCGATCCGGGCGTCGCTCTTCCGGTCGCGTAACCCACAGCATCAAATTTCACATCTGAGCGCCACTTCGTATTATTATCGGCAATGAAGGAGTGCTGATTATGAAACGAACCCATTTCGCACTAACGGCCATCTTGTGCTTCATCGTTCCCGGCGCGGTCGGCTGCGCCGATGCAACCACCGACCTGAGTAGTTCCGACTCGGATTCTGACTCGGACTCGGATACCGACACGGACTCGGATACCGACACGGACTCCGATACCGACACGGACTCGGATACTGACACGGATTCGGATACCGACACGGACTCCGATACCGATACGGACTCCGATACCGACACGGACTCGGACACTGGTCCGTGTGTCGATCCTGTTGCCGGAGCGCCCTCGGTGACATCCGTCGATGAGTCTTATCCCATTGGCACATCCGCGGACACCTACACCCTGACCTTCAGCGAGGACGTATTCAACGTGGACACAACCAGCGTCACCTGGGCCTCGATCACCGGCACGGGAACGCTGGATTCCATAACGGCGGTGAGCGGATCCGAATACACGGTGGACTTCTCCGGTGTTTCCGACGGGGATTCCTACACATTGACCGTGGGAACGGGTGTGCTCGACACTTGCGACACCCCCCTCGCAACCGCTGTGGACATCACCATCACCATCCTTTCTTCGTGCCCCGGCATAGTCATCGGAAGCACTTGCTACTATCTCGCCGATCCCGGCAGCAACACCAACGCGCAGGCGGTCAGCATCTGCAGCGGTCTCGGAATGACCCTGGCTACTCAGACGCAGCTGTGTCAGGCCACGGTTCAAACGTATCTTGGCTCCGCCGGCTGCGATTGCAACGGCGGCGCGGCCACTTGTGCCTGCGGCACCGCAAACAATGCGTATCTTCACTCCTCTACATCCACCCTGCCCATTTACATCCGCACATCAAATATCCCAAACTGTAACTGGACATCCGATGCGTGCACAACCTCGGTATCCGAAACCTGCGGCGCCGTCCTGTGCTACCAGTGACAATGTCGTTACTTTGACTTTTTGCGACAAGAACGGCCGCCATTTGTAAAGACCCTGCCTATCTTCTGATCAACATATTCGTGAATGTTCTCTTCTTGCTTTCTGGCGCAGGTTCGCTCGTTGGCAATGACTTGACGGACGAGCCAGTATACGAAAAGAAAAAGTAAGAAGAAGACGATGATTCCCAACACGAAGTTGACTATTGCCAGCCAGTTTTCCTGAGACATTGTCTCAACGCTGAACATGGCATACCTCCAAAAAAAATCACTGGCCGCTCTTGCTACCAATGTGGAAACAGCAGCAAGAATTGTGCCCGCAGCATCAAAACTGTGGCACATGATTTGCTTGATCTGATAATCGGCGGCACAAGCGCTGATATGTGGAAGATCGACAGGAGAAACACTGTGATTACCGAATCGTTTTTTAATCCCCAAACGATAGCTGTCGTCGGCGCCTCGAAGACACCGGGCAAAGTGGGCAACGCGGTCTTTGCGAACCTGGTTGGGGGCGGGTTCAAGGGACGGTTGGTGCCGGTCAATCCGAGCGGTGGTGACCTGATGGGGTTCGAGTGCGTAAAAAATCTGGAGGATTTCGAAGGCACGGTGGATCTCGGTGTGATCGTGGTACCCACTCACATGGTCAAGGAGGCTGTTTCGAGCTCGCTCAAAGCCGGCGCAAAGGCCATTGTGGTCATTGCCGCCGGGTTCAAGGAGTCGGGAGCCGAGGGCGCCGCCCTCGAAAAGGAGATTGCCGATCTGTGCGTGTCGAGGGGCGCCCGCATGATGGGCCCGAACTGCGTCGGTCTCATCAACACGGAGCATCTCATCAATGCCTCATTTGCAACCGGAATAATGGCCCAGGGCGGGATCTCGGTCATCTCCCAGTCGGGGGCGATCTGCACGACCGTTCTGGACTGGGCCGAGGGTCGCCATCTGGGCCTCGCCAAGCTGATAAGCCTGGGCAACAAGGCCGATCTCGACGAGAACGATTTTCTCGAGGCCCTGGCAGACGACGAGCAGACCAAGGTGATTCTCGGTTACCTGGAAAGTATCGAATCGGGTGACAAGTTCATCAGGGTGACCGAATCGGTCTCTGCAAAGAAGCCGGTCGTTATACTCAGGGCGGGCACTTCCGAATCCGGGAGCAGGGCAGCGGCGTCACACACAGGAGCCCTGGCCGGCGGAGATATCGCCTACCGCGCGGCGTTCAAGCGCGCCGGAGTCATTCGTGCCGATACGTTCGAGTCGCTTCTGGACTATTCCAAGGCTTTTGCCATGCAACCGATACCCCAAGGTGATCGAGTTGCCATCATCACAAATGCCGGAGGGCCCGGCATCATGGCCGCAGACGCTGTCGAAAACGCAGGCATGCACGTGGCGGTGATCAACAAATCGACCGCTGCGTCGCTCAAGGCCAAACTACCCGCAGCAGCCAGTGTTGGAAACCCGATAGATGTCCTGGGAGACGCTGATCCGGATCGCTATGTAATGGTGCTGGATGCCGCCCAGGAAGATGATTCGGTGGATGCAATCATCATTCTCCTGGCCCCCCAGGCGATGACCAGCCCGGCCGAGGTCGCCCGCGCGATCGCCCGGGGGTTGCGCGGAAACAAGCCGGTGCTGGCTTCTTTCATGGGCGGCAAGGAAGTCATGCCCGGACGCGATGAGTTGGCTGCCTTGAATCTCCCGGATTTCCCATCTCCCGAACGCGCAGTGGCGGCCCTCAAAGCAATGGTCGACTATAATTCCTGGCTCGTGAGGCCCCCCCGAATCGTTACCCGCTTTCCGGTAAATCGGCACAGGGTCGAGCGAATCATGGGCAGATATCGTCGAATCCGCAGTAAACAGGTAAGCGAGGTGGACGCAAAGGAAATCTTGCGCGCCTACGACTTCGCGGTGCCTGCCGGGAGGTTGGCTACAAATCTGGAACAGGCAATCGATATCGCCGAACACGCCGGCTATCCCGTGGCTATAAAGATCGTATCCCCGGATATATTGCACAAATCCGACATCGGAGGGGTCAAGCTGGGTCTCTCAAACGAGGACCAGTTGGCGGACGCCTTTGACCTCATGATGCTCAGGATCAAGAGAAAAGCCCCGGATGCCGGGATCAAGGGCGTCTACGTCGAAAAGATGGTGGATCGCGGTCTGGAGACAATAATAGGAATGAGCCGCGATCCCCATTTCGGACCGATGTTGATGTTCGGTCTCGGAGGCGTCTTCGTCGAAGTGATGAAAGACGTCGCCTTTCACCTTGCGCCGATCACTGCCGACGAGGCGCTGAAGATGCTCGAAGGCACGAGATCATACGACATGCTCAGGGGTGCGCGAGGGCAAAAAAAGGTGGACCCGTTGGCGATCGCTTCCGGCCTGCAGCGCATAAGCCAACTGGTGACCGACTTCCCGCAAATAGAGGAGCTGGATATCAACCCTTTTATAGTCGGACCGATCGGAACCGAGCCCATGGTCGCGGACGCCAGAATCACCCTGGGAGAAGCTGGAAGAGACGATGACTGACACGCAAAACACACGTCTGGACACGAATTGGCTGGAGACTTATAGCGACGTCGTCACAACCTGTGAGGGCGCGGTCTCCCATATCCGTCCGGGTCAAAGGATCTTCATCGGCACCGGGTGCGCCCAGCCGCAGGAGTTGGTCCGCGCCCTCGTCGATCGTTCCAGCAAGCTGACAGACATCGAGATCACGCATCTCTTGACCGTGGGCGAGGCTCCCTATGCCCATAAATTGCTATCGCGCCACTTCCGGGTCAACAGCTTCTTTATCTCGGATAACGTGAGGGATGTCATTCAGGAGGGTCTCGGCGATTATACCCCGATCTTCCTGTCCGATATCCCCAGGCTCTTCAAGTCGGGTCGCCTTCCCCTCGACGTGGCGCTCATCATGGTCTCCCCGCCCGACGAGAACGGGATGTGCAGCTTCGGTATCTCGGTCGATATTGTAAAGAGCGCGGCCGAAAACGCCTCCCTGGTGATCGCCCAGGTCAACCCACAGATGCCCAGAACTTTCGGGGACAGCCTTATCAGTGCAAATGATATCGATTTAATGGTGCCGACAGATGTTCCGTTGCTGGAAGTGGTTCTGGACGAACCGAACGACATCACCAAAAAGATCGGCGAATACGTGGCGGCCCTGGTAGAAAACGGTTCGACCCTGGAGTTGGGCATCGGCCGTATTCCACAAGCTGTGCTCGAGTTCCTCGACGGCAAGAATGATCTGGGAATTCATACCGAGATGCTCACCGACCGGGTTATTGACCTCATCGAGAACGGCACGATCAATGGCAGTCGCAAGACCCTCGATCGCGGGAAGATAGTCGCCAGCTTCTGTTTTGGAACGCGCAAACTCTATGATTACATCGACAACAACCCAGTGTTTGCGTTTCATCCCACCGAGTATGTCAACGATCCCATGGTAATAGGTCGGCAGCACCGCCAGGTTGCGATCAACGTGGCGCTCGAGGTGGACCTGACCGGCCAGGTCTGCGCTGACTCGCTCGGCACGAAATTCTACTCGGGGATCGGCGGCCAGGTCGACTTCAACCGCGGCGCGGCTCAATCCCAGGGAGGGAAGGCGATCATAGCTCTTCCCTCGACCGCCAGGGGAAGTGAGATTTCGCGCATCGTCGCAAATCTCAGCCCGGGCGCCGGTGTGGTGACCACGCGCGGCGACGTACATTACGTGATCACCGAGCACGGTGTGGCCTATCTTCACGGCAAGAGCATACAGGAACGCGCCATGGCCCTCATCTCCATCGCCCACCCCGATTTTCGCGACAGACTGCTCAAGGACGCGATTTTAGCGAAATACCTGCGCCCGGAGATGGCCGACGTGAAAAACCAGATCAGCTCCGGCCCAAAGGATCTTCGAACCGCGATGGTTCTCGACGACGGCACACAGATCAACTTCCGGCCTGTTCACCCGACCGACGCCGGCCCCATGAAAAAGCTCTTTTACAACCTGTCCGCGCAGTCGGTTTACTACCGGTTCATGAGCCTCTTGAAGTCGCTCTCGGAAAGCCAGTTACAACATTTCGTCTACATCAATCACAGGGAAGAGGTATCGATCGTGGGCACAGTGCCCGAGGCCCACGGAGAAGAGATCGTCACCATGGGAGGTTACTACTTGAATCCTCGCACCAACCGGGCCGAGATAGCCTTCATCACTCGCGACGATTGGCAGAGGCGGGGCATCGGTACATTCCTCTGCCGCTATCTGGCCAGAGTGGCCAAGCGCAATGGCATCGCCGGGCTCACCGCCGAGGTTCTGCCGGCCAACAAGGCGATGCAGGCCGTATTCGAAAAATCAGGGCTCAGCGTTATAAGCAAATTTAATGAAGGCGTTTACAGCTATACTCTGGACTTTGTCGAATAGTACCAACGAACCTCAGAATTATTTCTTTCGTTTCTTCGCGTATCCTGGCATCAAGGTCGATTAAATGAATCGAAAACGGAACATGATCAAGGCGATGGTCCTGCCGATAGGCTTTGTCGTGGCCTTTATCGCCTTCCTGGCCAGTGAATTCGTATTGG
Organism: Deltaproteobacteria bacterium; assembly: GCA_030621515.1. GTDB lineage: Bacteria > Myxococcota_A > Polyangia > JAAYKL01 > JAAYKL01 > JAUVAN01. Next base: position 5,818 of record JAUXHN010000203.1, read on the forward strand.
GGGGGCGCTGGATAGACAACATCGTTCACAGTGACGACTGGACAGGAATAGTACGCGTAGCCACATTCATCGTTGTCGCCGTTCTGATATTGTTCTTCAGCAGGCTCAGATACGCCGAGTACAAGCGTATCGTCGAGTCCGAGGAAAGCTACGAAGCCGTGCTCGAGAAGTCCCTGGTGGGCGTGCTCGTGTACCGTGGAGACTCCGTGCTCTTCATGAACCCCTCGGCAAGAAATCTGCTGGGCTACGAGGAGTTCGATCTTTCGAGCGAAACACTCTCGGTATGGTCTCTGATCGACCCGGAGGATTGTTCCTGGATCAAGTCGCTGGCCGCCGATCAGGACTCAGAGAAATCGATGGACCTGCACTACGAATGCCGCCTGACCACACGGACGGGCGAGCCGCTCTGGGTAGAGATCGTGACCTTCGTCATACATTACGGCGGCAGGTCGGCCGTGCTGGTCAACATCAAGGATGTCAACGAGCAGAAGCTGGCCCAGGAACAGCTCATCCACTCCACCCGTCTCGCGGAGCTCGGGGAGATGGCCGCAAGTGTGGCCCACGAGATCAATCAGCCGCTGACCGGGATTCGAAACTACGCTCGCAACGTGACGTACATGTTGGAGAACAATGTCGGTGAGCCGCAAGAGATGTTGGAGAGCCTGCAAAACATCTCCGAGCAGGTCGATCGCGCGTCCCGCATTATCACCCAGATGCGCGATCTCACCCGCCGCGCCGACCGCGAGTTTATCCTGCTGAACATCAATGACGCGGTCAGGGAGACCCTCGACTTCCTGGCTCATCAATTCAAACTGTCGGAGATACGGGTCAAAGCGGATCTGGCGGACGGCCTTCCCCGAATATTGGGAGATCGTGTGCGCCTCGAGCAGGTGCTGCTCAACATCATGACCAACGCGCGCCAGTCAATGGAAGAAGTAGATGATCGACGGCTCGAAATTTGCACGGCCCTCGACATGAGGGCGAGCGGAGTGCTCGTTGAAATTTCAGACACGGGCAAGGGGTTCACTCACGCTGACAAGGAGAAGATATTCACCCCGTTTTACAGCACCAAGAACCCCGGGGAAGGGACTGGTCTCGGATTGTCCATATCGTTGAGTATCATCGAGCAGCACAGTGGCACCATTGAAGCCTGGGGAGGAACGGGAAGCGGCGCGCGGTTTACGATACGACTTCCCGCCGCAGAAGACAGACAGATCACGGGAGATCACCATGGTACGAAATAAAGGCATTGACCGGAGCACCGGCCCCCTTGTGGTTGTCATAGACGATGACGAGGCCGCGCGGGTATCCATCGGTCAAATGGTACGCCTGCGTGGATATCGCACGCAACTGTTCGAGTCAGCGAAGGATGCGCTGGCGTGGCCGGGCCTTCCCAATGCGGACTGTATCATCTGCGATGTGAAGATGCCCGGCATGGGTGGAGAGGAATTTCTTTCGATAGCCGGACAATCAGGATTTTTCTGCCCCGTGATCATGATCACGGGACATGGCCGGGTCTCCATGGCGGTGCGTTGCCTCAAGGCGGGCGCCTACGATTTCGTCGAAAAGCCTTTCGAGGATGATGTGCTCATGGCGTCCATCAGGCGCGCCGCCGAAAAAACCCAGTTGAAGCGTGAAAGCAACGCGCTGCGACATCGATTGTCAATTCTCGACTCCGATCAGGACGCCCGCTTCGGCATAGTGGGCAGAAGCCGTACCATCCAGGATGTTTTCGAACAGATCGAGATCGTATCCAAGACCGTCGCGCCAGTGCTCATCATGGGTGAAACAGGGACCGGAAAAGAATTGGTGGCGCGGGCCATCCACATCAACAGCAATCGCTCACAGGGGCCGTTCGTTGCCCTGAACGCCGCTGCCATTCCCGAAACCATGATCGAGAGCGAGCTCTTCGGTCACGCGCAAGGCGCATTCACCGGAGCAAGCTCTCCGAGGGACGGCAAGCTCGTCACCGCATCCGGGGGCACCCTGCTTCTCGATGAGATAGAGAGCCTCTCCCTCTCGGCACAAGCCAAGTTGCTCCGCGTGCTCGAGGACGGAGAGGTATTCGCTCTGGGCAAGGACATCTCCTGCACGGTCGATATTCGCCTCCTGGTGACCACCAAGACCGACCTCAAGAACCTGGTACGCAACGGCGATATGCGTGAGGATTTCTATCACCGCATTATGGTCTATTCGATACGCATTCCACCCCTTCGCGAGCGACTCGAGGATCTTACGTTGCTCGTCTCCCATTTCCTCCGGCAACTCGCATCCAGAGACGGGGTAGCCATTCCCTCCATTCCGGAAGAGACCCTTGGCGCGATGTTACGGCACGGCTGGCCCGGAAACGTGCGGGAGCTCAGGCACACGGTCGAGCGCATGCTCATCACGGCTCGCGATGGCACGGTCGGACCTTACCTCAGCGACGATGGTTTCGGATCGAGTCGCCTGCTCTCTCTCCCGACCACCGAGGGTCCGCTGCGAGACGCTCTCGAACAAACGGAGCGCAATGCGATCGAGGATACGCTCTCAAGGTGCAAGGGCGAAGTGATCTCCACTGCGTCGGCTCTGGGGATATCCCGTCGAGCGCTCTACGAACGCATGAAGCG
>JAUXHN010000309.1 GCA_030621515.1 Deltaproteobacteria bacterium
TCCTCGGGATAGGGCTCGCCATCCTCCTGGAGCTCGCGGATCGCACGGTGAAAACCCAGGATGATCTGGAGGCTCTTGGTATTTCATTCCTGGGAATAGTGCCCGCCATGGATTCCTCCACATACCACGGCAGCGGTTACTACGGGTATGGATCCTCCAGGGGAAAACGGAGTTCGAAAAAGGTTTTGGCCGATTCGGTGGCGGAAGAAACCGGCAAGGGAATAAACCACGACATTTTCGTGCACGACCATCCAAAATCCCAGGTTGCGGAGAGCCTCCGCTCCATCAGGACCAACCTGCTGTTCATGTCGGCGGACAAGCACGCAAAGAAATTGCTCGTGACGAGTCCTTCACCCCAGGAGGGGAAGACTACCGTCGCCGCCAACCTGGCGATCGTGATGGCCCAGTCCGGTTCACGGGTGCTCCTGGCGGACACGGACATGAGGCGGCCCAGGGTACACAAGGCGTTCGGTATCAAGCGCCCCAAGAAGGGTCTCTCGACCATGATCCTCGGCGAATCCACTGCGGCGGAGTCGATAACCTCTACGATTGTTCCCAATCTGGACGTGCTGGTTTGCGGGCCCACGCCGCCCAACCCATCGGAGTTGATTCACACGGATACTTTCAAGAGAGTAATGGACGAGATTGCCGAAATGTACGACCGCGTGATCTTCGATTCACCGCCGGTGGGTGTCGTCACGGATGCGGCCATCCTCTCCAAGATGGTGGACGGCACCATACTCATCGTCAAGAGCCTGCAAACCACACGCGACGCGGCCAAGCACGCGTTGGACGTCCTTCGCGATATCGACGCCGAAATTTTCGGCGCCGTTCTCAATGACCTGGATCTCTCGAACAAAAAGTACGGCCAGCACTACTATCACTACTACTACAAGAAATACGGGTACTACTACGGCACCAGCGAGGACCAGAAGGACGAGCCAGAGGCGTAGGGGCGAGGCCCGCCTCGCCCTTTGATTGTCTGCGTGTTCGCCCTGAAAAAAAGGCGGTCGTTTTTTCGCCGGGAACCGGCGGGGGAATATAGCCTGGGGTTTCTAACCCCAGGTATCTAAAACACATAGAAACACGCGTCCTGAAGGGACGCCGGTCCTTTCATGGGCCACCGCTCGCCTCTTCATTCTGTCATAATATGATAAAAGAAAACCATCGATGTCGACCGATAAACCCAAGATGTTCGAGTCCCTCGGGGACTTCACTGTACCGAAGGTCTCCGATTCGACCGACCGGTCGGCCCGGTATCGCGCCGAGGACCAGGAGGGGCACGCGATTCACTTCCTGAAGCGCCTGGATCGGGCCTCGGGAACCCAGGCTGAGCTGGCCCTGCAACTCTACAACGATCCGGAGGTGCTTCGGTTCGTTCTCCATAGCATCACCATTCCCGAGGAATTCGATCGGGTCGCGGTGTCCCTGCACGAGGCCGACAAGGGCCCGTACCTCGTAGCCTCCCGCAATGGCCGGTTCGTGACCTGCCTGGGCGAGGGCATGAAGATCGACGACCTCTATCTGATCAATCACTCCCGGCTCCTCAACCACATGGAAAAAAACGAGGAGTATCGACGTCGCAGAAAGCTGGCCGGATCCCTGGTGGGGGAGAAGCACCAGATGAAAAAGCTCTTTGCGAGAATCGCGAGCAAGGGCGAGGACGTGACACGGGAGGAGATGCTCGCCATTTCGGCCATGCAGCCGGCCCTCAAATTGAAATTCCTCGAAATGCTCTTCGAGTTCATGACGAACGCCTCCAAAAGCGCACAAAGGCTGATGAGGCGCAAGCGCTTCACAAACAAGGACCGGTCGGCCCTCAAGAGACACCATGGGAGGTATCGGGCCGTCGGCCACCTGGCCCTCCTGGCTTCAATGAGCGGTCCGAGCGGGCTGGAGCGACCCATGGCGAGAAATGCCAGGAACTTTGTGCATTCGCTCGTCCTGCCGTTGTTCACCGGCGATATATCCATGCTGTTTCGGATCGTCTGGTTCATTGGAAAAATGGGCAAGTCGTTGCTGCCCGAGTTGAAGCGCATGTTCCTCGAACCGGAGTTGCACGAGGAATGGGCGCTCGCCTTGATGGGGCTGGTCGTCATGGGAGTGCGCCACGGCAAGACCCGAGGAAAGGTGATTGAAATCCTGAAGGGGCTGGCCGACGCGTTCAAAAACTACGGCTACGATGTTCGCGAATTTCTTGCAAAACCGGACCTGAAAGAAATCATGACCACCGCGCTCACCGTGCTGATGGAACCGGACGAATCGTACGAGCTGTTGGAGGCCTCCGTCCGGGAACTCTTTCTCAGGGAGCACCGGTCCTTCGGGTTGCCGGCGCCCTACGACTGGGAAAAGGAGGCCGACGTCCCCCCGAATCTGGCCTTTGCATTCATGGTTAACAGCTCGCACAGCTTTTCCGAACACCCCGAGCTGTTGAACTATTGTTTTACCGTTACTCCCTGGCTGGCCCGATGCGATGCGGAGGACTTCTACTTTCCCCATGATTATTTCCGTCACATCCATGTGCCGTGGAAGCCCGAGGATACGATCACCCTCATCGAGCAGGAGAAAAAAAAGTGGGGCAAGGAGGAACCCGTCAAAGTGGAGCGCACGCCGAATCGAAACGACCCCTGCCCCTGCGGCAGCGGCAAGAAGTACAAACGGTGCTGTCTCTTGAAATGAAAAGCGCGGGCCGGGGTTTCCAGAAAGGGGGGGCTAACCGACAAACCCCACGGTGAGCTCAACGATTCTCACCGGCGCCCGCCAGGATATCGTGCGACAACGCCTCCCGATACGTCAAGGTCGTTCGTCGTCCGCGCAAAGTCTTTGAAAGTGGTTGACTTTACTGGGTTTTTTCCCGATTTGATATTGACAATATCGGCCCCTGTGTTCCATTAAAAGTGTAATCACTCTACATCGTTCATTCCCGCGAGAGGTTCTCGCGGCAAGCTATTAAGGAGGTTTTGCGATGGTTTCAAAAATGGTGACTGACCGGCGGAAGTCTTCCGATTCGGTTCAGTCGGCCGGGCATGAGTACGAGAACAACATCGTCGAGAGTATCGGGCGGATCTTCGGATCCGAGGCGGGGGTTGCCGCCGGGACGCTGGCCAGGGCGGCCGTGGTCACCCTGAAGACGGATACCGACGACATGCTCACGGCCGACAACGTTCATCAGGGCGAGATCGCCGACGACACATCGGTCATCGAAGACAAGACCGAGAAGTCCACGGCCGTGCGAGCGAGCCTGGTTGAGACCAGGGAAATGGGCGGCGCCGTGTACGGCCCCGCTTTCGTTCGCGAGCTCGGCTTCGAGGGCCTGACCCCGGTCGATCCGGTCGCGGTGCATCAACTCGGCGTCTTGGTTCTCGACAAGCTGCGCACGATAGAGGCCCCCAAGCCCAAAAACCCGGCGATCAAAATGGACCTGGGCGCGCTTACCGGACCGCTCGCGGAAAGCCTCGACGAACTGGACGCGGCGATCAAGGTCGTCAGCGACGAGAAAAAGCAGGCCGTCACGAAGCTCTCGGCGAAGAACAAGTCCATCGACAAATACGATGAGATCTTTTCGGCTGCGGCAAACCTTATCTCAACGATGCTGAGGGTTTCGGGCGAGGAAGAGCTGGCCGGCAAGGTCAGACCGTCCACTCGCCGCCCCGGAAATACCGTCGAGATCGGCGACGTCAAACCCCCGACCACGCCCGATACCCCGGATATCACTTAACAAATCGTCTTTCAGCCCCCCAACCGCTATTTTATCGCC
>JAUXHN010000098.1 GCA_030621515.1 Deltaproteobacteria bacterium
TGCCAGTAGTTGGTCGATGACCTTCTGGGGAATATCAGCCATGGGTTCCTCCTCTATAGTAGAGGCCTCACCCGATTGTTAAACCCAAAAGCCGTTTACACAGAATTTCTTACAGTTCCCGTCGTTGTTCTCCTGGCGTGTGTTTTTCTGTCGATTTCTTTCGCGGCGTTTTTCTGTTTCGCCTCAAAGATGCGTTTTCAGTACCCCGGGACAGAGTGCATGGAAGACCCGGCCGTTACCGACGGAATGTACGGTAAGTACACCACTCCCGATGCACTTGTTGGATACTGGAATGGAGCAAGTTACACGTCGAAGATATTCTGCCCTATTTCATATTTTTACCTGGTTGGCCTCACCGAGCGTGACTGGGACAGTCAATTCAGGCACGGCGTAATTCTGGAGGACCAATCAGAGTTTTTTACACCCGTGACCAAGGATGCTAAACTCGAAGTACATGTTTGGGACAACGATGATCGTCTCGGATATCGAGTAAAGTGTTGGGTTTTTACGACCTCGAAAGAAGGATCTTACGACCCCTTCATTGGTGCGTATTCCTTCGACTGGCATCAAAGCTACCTGGAAGAATCGGCGGACGGTCCACAGGTGCTCACCTTCGACCTTTCCGCGATGGATCCCACGTACGAATACTTCTACTTGGTGTGCGATTTGCCTCCTTATGTGCCCGAACGCAACCTTCCGTCTCAGGTTGTCGGTTACACACTGACCTTGGAGGACTGACCAATGAGAATGAAACCGATCATAATGTCATCAATGTTGGTAGGCCTTATAGTCCTGGTCGGTGTTGCCCACGCGGGACTTCACCACGGCTTCATTGTCATGACGCACCCCGGGATCGAGTGCAGGGAAAACCGAATGCTCAACTGGACGAGTTCCGGACATTACTCGACGGAAGGCCAGGGCTACGTGCTGGACAACACGACCAAACCTTTCATTGTGATATGCCCCGTTTGGAACCTCGAGCAGATGGACATAGGCGATCACAGATGGACGTGGGGTCCGTCTTTCGGCGCCGAATCGTCGATATCCATGGATGTTATCGACAACAGCGTTAGCCAGGAAATCAGGTGCGCCGTAGTTTTTTCCGACAGCATGGATTGGGACGGGGACGGATGGGCCGACTGGTCGAGGAGCAGCGAGAAGGAAACTTCGGGAATGGGTCCCCAGACACTCTATTGGAACCTGCCGGACGAAGGGATACTGTCGCGCGACAGGTTCCTGACGGTGGAGTGTGTCCTTCCGCCTCCTGGTCCGCACAGTTATGATAATTCGCGTATAGCCGGCTACACGTACAAAACCTTACGTAGCGCTGAACTTGCTGAGTAGAGACCCTCGCACGAACGGAGGACAATTTGAAAAAGGTGATATTGGCATTGGTCGTGGGAGTTCTCATGTTCGTGCAGGGAGCCTCCGCCGAGAGAGGCTCGATCTGGCTTCGATTCCCCGGCACGAACTGCGTCGAAGAGGCCAACCCCGAGGACGGATGGTTACCCACCAATACTTTACAGTTCAACGGCGACATGGGGGGATATTCCCAGTCGTCGTTCGCCAACGAGCAGGAGCATGTTACTGTCCCGTTTTCTTTTTCTCACCCGACCGAGGTGTTTTGCCCTGTCCCCTACGTTGACAGAATCCAGATGGATAAATTTGCTGGCGAGGTGGACATGAGTGAGAAAAGTCACTTTTTCGAAATTCAGGTGTTCGTGATTGACAACAATCCGGTGAATTATAACGGAGACTTCATTTGTCACGTTATGATGAGCGAGGCAGGTGTCTCCACCGGCGCCTACGGGTTCGATTGGGAAGCGACTTCGGAGATGACAACCGAAGGAATTCAGAGGGCGGTCCTCCTCTGGCACCTGGCGCACGATTACCTCTACATTGGCAGGTTCATCACGATTCATTGCAAGGTTCCCGGCAGGTTTGACGGCAATGCGCCATCTCAGATTGTGGGATATGCTTTGAAGAAGAGTGGATACTGATATGAAACGAGCACCCATTCTGTTTTTCCTTTTTGGACTCCTCTTCACTGTTGCGTGTTCCTCCGAGGAAGCACAGGGGGATGTTCGAACGATCGTCTCCCCGGAACATGGCGAGAAGAAGGCGCAGGCTATTGGGCGTAAGCAAAGGATGGAGCTGCTCGACGGTTTTATTGAAAACAAAGCCGCGAACTCGGATAAATGGTCGAGTGAGACTGAAGTCATGTTGCGATTGGCGATAGAGGAGCACGCGGCAGCGAACGGCGGATCCCCTGTCGCGAACGATCTCGTGTGTTTGAAACAGGGCTTCTGCAGGCTCGTTCTCGACCACAAGGAGCGCATGGCGGCGCTCGTGAACAACAGCGCCATCGCCAGGAGAGGAATGTTCACCTGGAAAGGCGCGATGATCTCCAAGGGCAAATCCGGCACGGAACAGACGCTGTATCTCCTGCGGAAGGACTTCAGGTTTGACCGAAGTGCGTCGCCCGCCGCGACCGTTGGGAACAAGGGAGAAGAAAAGTGAAACGAACTGCACGTACCGATCTTGTTTGCTTGGCTCACTTTGCTCGAAGTGTATCGATTTTTGTTGCGATGGTGAGCGTGTTCGTTGTCACGGGGTGCGAATCGTTGCCTCAAGAAAATGCGACGATCGAAGGCGAAACCCCTGCGGCGGTAGTTCAAAAAGAGAGTGCCTCTGAGAAAATCGACATCGCCGACCCTGTGATGAGTACGGGTTCCGGGCCGCCGATGCCGCCGGGAGGCCCTGTGGCGTATGATCTCGGGCCGGACGATGAGGTGGAATGCGGTGCCACAACTGGCAAAAAAACGATTACATGTTACGTGAACGGGCTCATGACGGACCACGATGGCGATGGGTATGTTCCAGCGCGTTTTAAGCAATGGCTAGCTGTTCATTTTCCCACCGCCGACATAGATGATTACAGAATCTGCTACGGATGCGCATCTGGAGAAAAATGCTTGTGTCCCGACGGCATGCTCAGGAAGACGGAGAGCGCATGGTGTGACAGATACTACTTAAACAAAAAGACCTCTACTAAGTTTTACGAAGAAAACGATGATTACCGTGAGCTTTTTCGTGAATACGATCTCGCGGACCAGGCGATACCTCCCTCAAAGAATTTCTACTGGAGGATCCATCCCCGGCAGAGGGAAGTTCCGTACAACGGTGTGGACGACGACTGCGACGGCTGGGTGGATGAAAACGAGCCTCTCTTCTTCCACAATATGTCCAATGTCACATCCAACTCCGTGACGGTGCGGGTAAGGGTCAACGATTTCGTAGTGAAGAAGCTTGCAAGTAAAATGGAGATACGGGCGTATCGGCTGAACAAACTCACGCCGGACGATATCAAAGACATTTTCGACAAGGGGGCGGTAAAATCAGTCTCTGGGGTCCTCGGACTCCCGGAGGCTGAGGATTCTTTTTCATACAACGGCGAGGATATTGCCGAGGGCAACCTGTACGGTCTATCGCCTGCAAAGGTGTACGTATTTCAAGTGAGCTTCCTGGAGAAGACTCAATCGGTGCCGACGCCGGAGTATAGTGTCATGTGTTCAATCGATCCGGAAAACGGCGCCAGAATATACCGGAACCCCTGGGATGATGAGTGTCCATTACCGCCGGATAACAACAATCAAAACAGAATACGCACTGACATGTACGTTGCAATGACCGACACAAGCGCGTCGACGCCGGAGATACAGGACTTCAGACCTCACATAGTCAATCGAGCATTCTACGAGTGGAATCTCTCCCAGATGGGGCTGGTGGGCAAGGAAAGGAAGATACACGATTTGAGCGACGGAGGCAGCGTTCATCACGAGCCTTTCACCATTCTGGCCGAGTACCCGGATCACCTGACGTTTTTCAGGAACAAGCCTGGGGGCGAGAGATATGACGCCAGCTATGGAGAATTATGGTGCAGCGAATTTCCCGACTATATTTACGATAAATATATGGACTTCACGTTGTGGCCTTCAAGTACTGACCCTACGGTCGATAAAATGATCGATTGGTTTGAAGATAATGCTCATTACTACAACGGCAGCGAAGCGAGAGATCGCATATTGAACATGTGCACGCCGTGGGCGATTGATGACAATGCGCTTCCCGGCGACTACTTGGCGATGAACTCCAAGGACAAGGGATCTGACAAGAACCACAGCGGGATCCTGGTCGGCTGCACTGCCGACAGCACAGGTATTGGGGTGCCTGTAGAGGATGGTTGGGTTTGGAGGGTTGATGGCAATTGCGGAAACGCAGTGTGCTTCTACAGGAGTAAGAAACCCGAAGATTACAAGAAAATAATGACCGTAAACAGTGACGGAAAGTACTATTTCGCGGGTCTCGGTCAATTCTAACAATGAAGAGCGGGGTAAAAAGATGATCTGTAGACTTTCAAAACTGTTCGTGTCGGTTCTGATACTGCCGGTAGGGCTTTGTTTTTGCGCCTGCAACGGCTGCGACGGTGACAATGGCGATGACACTGACGCGAGTGTGGCGGATTGCACGGTGGAACAGATTCCGCTGAGCATTGATCAGTTCTGTGGTCTCGCTAAAAACGACATTTATGCCTTGGGGGGAAATAAGGGCATGATGCACTACGATGGCACGGGGTGGTCGGATATTGACATAGACGTGCCGACTATCTCTCCTAGGGCAATGTGGTGTTTCGGTGGAAACGACATCTTTATCGCCGGACACTCGGCGGATGCACAGATAGAGTCTCTCATTCGCCACTACGACGGCCAAACCTGGACCGATATGGAGCATCCAGGTCCATATGAGAAGATTATTGCCATATGGGGCGCTTCACCGAACGACGTGTTTGCGGTTGCCGATGGTTCAGGTGGGGAGAATGCAATCCTACATTACGATGGACAGAGTTGGTCCGTTTCTACTAGTGATTACGGTTTCATTTTCGATAAGCTCTGGGGAACGTCAGGAACAGACGTGTATGCGGTTGGTACAGAGAGTGCCATTGCATTTCATTATAACGGCGAGGTGTGGAGCGAAATCACGTTACCTTCGAGCGCGGAAATTGAATTGATAAGAGACGTATGGGGCACGGGTCCGAACAACCTTTACTTCGTGGGAGGAACTGGAGGAGATGAATGGGGTGAGGAGTCTTTCCCGGTCATCGTCCACTACGACGGATCGAACTGGACTCCGACAGTGTTAGATTGGTGGTGGGACGAACAATGGGACGAACCTCCCAACGAAAGTTTCGAGGCGATCTGGGGATACGGCGACGACAGTATTTATGCCGTCGGTACCAAGAGTTATTACTACGATGGGACCGACTGGTTGGAGATGAAAGATATTGCCGTCGGCAACGATGTCTGGGGCGCGAGCGCCGAGGAAACCTGGGTGGCTTCGGGTTTCATGTACAAGGTCAGTTGTCAGTAAACGAACAATCCACCAGGAATGTGTCCGACACCATCCTGCGGCGTATGGGTTTTTCTGCTGAAGGAATCTCCCGACGTGCGCTGGGAGCTCGTCAATCCGAGGTATCGGCCCGATTGGTGGGAAGAGAGTAAATAGCTTCTACGGGGGACAGTTCGCCGGAACGGGCGTGCATGTGTCGTCGAGGTTGGTGTGGACATTGATCCCCGAGGGTCCGGTAGTGATCTGGTCCAGCAGGTCGCACGCTTCGCAGTCGGGCAGGACGGTGTTCTCGGTGATCAATAAATTATTACTCACCGAGGTGAGCGCGCCAAGGCCGTCCAGGTTCGTCAGGGCGCCGTTGTCCCCAATGTACAACCATCCCGTCGAGGCGATCCCGCTCAAGCCATCCAGGTTGGTGAGAGCGTTGTTCGTTTCGATGAATAACATCCAACCCACCGAGGTGATATTGCTCAGTCCGTCCATGTCGGTAAGAGCAATGTTGTAGATGATGCGTAGATCCCCGGCCACGGAGTTGATACCGCTCAGGCCGTCCAGGTTGGCGAGGGAGGCGTTGCCCTCGATCCTCACGTCCCAGCCCACGGAGTTGATACCGCTCAGACCGTCCAGGTTGGTGAGGGTGGAGTTGATGCCGACGAGCAGGTACCCGCCCAGGGAGGTGATCCCGCTCAGTTCATTCAGGTTTGCGAGGTCGTAATTGGCAAAAAGATGCAAGTGCCCGGCTATCGAGGTGAGGGAGCCAAGTCCGTCCAGAGTCGTGAGGGCGGTGCAATACCTTATCTTCAGGCCCCCACCCACTGAAGTGAGACAACTCAACTCGCTCAGGTCGGTGCATGAATCGCAATAGATATCCAGGTTTCCCGAGATAGATGTGTATCCCGCGAGTGTTGCGACATCCCATTGCGTGCTGATAGTGAAATCTCCGCTGTACGTCCCCAGATTGCATTCGATCGGACCGGTGTCGGTATCTGTGTCGGTGTCCGAGTCAGTATCGGTATCGTTGTCGGTGTCCGTATCAGCGTCCGTGTCGCTGTCCGTGTCGCCATCCGCATCCGTATCGATGTCCGTATCGGCATCCGTGTCAGCGTCTGTGTCCCCGCCGGTATCAGTCTCAACGATTGGTACGACTTCTTGCTGGGACCAGCATCCCGCCGAGATTGCGGCTGCCAAACCGACAATGATGAATTGTCTCATCGCTCCGCCTTTCTCTTCATGCGCAACAGCATTCTAACAGTGATTTTGAAACCACGCCACGAAGGGAAGGTGACGGAACGCTGTGTCGTCAGTTGTTCCGACGGTCAGCCGTTCTCGCGCAGATTCATTACCCACGCCTGCCATTCCTCCTGAAACCGCGCGATGTCGTCGATTTGAAGGAGCCTCGTGAGGGTGTCAATCCCGGTGGGGTCTTCGTGGCGGTTTTCGTAGAAGGCGTGGTAGTAGTCGACCAGCAATCCCCGCTCCTGCAGGTAATAGCAGAGATAGCGCGACTGTGCGTAGTTGCTGCCGGGATCTTCGCCGTAGAACTGTTCCTCCGTCTGGGAGAAGAGCCACTCGAACCTGGGAAGGCGATCGGTGATGATCGCCGTCTTGAGGTAGGGCAGGCGCCAGTTGACGAGGCCGCGGATGTGGCCGTTCACCGACGTTGGATGCTCGTAGAGTGATGCCAGTCCCTCGTTGAACCAGGCCGGGCATTCCGGGAAATTGGCGTGGATGAACGGGTGGACGATCTCGTGAACGAGCGTGCCGCCGCCGGTGGAGATGTTCATCACCAGAGCCTTGTGGCGGCTGGAGTAGTAGCCGTAGGGGGTGTCCGGGGAATGCCCGAAGATGGTTCGCGTGTGATGCCTGTAACTGACGTCGTCCTTGAATAGCCAGATATTGATGATGTCTTCTGGATCTTTGACGAAGAAATCTTTCTTGAGCAGTTCAACCGCCCGCCTCACGAGTCCCGAGGAATGACCGGTCACCTCCACCTGGTGGGCGTCGCCTATCACGACGAACGGTCTCTCCACAACCACCGTGAAACCATCGGGGATCCTCTCCTTGAGTTTCAACACATGCTGAGCGAAGTCGGCGTCGGTGAGCCCGTCCGAGGCGTCGCCGTACTCCAGATCCTCCGCGTCGAGGCGCACCCGGATCACCCCCCACTGAAACCGGCCCTGCAGCGCCCACAGCTCCATGAACTCGTCCCTCGGCATTCGCAGGTACGATCCCTCCGGGTCGGAGGATTCGTGATAGATCACGGCATCTTCCCGAGCGTCATATCCCAACACGAGCCGGAAATGCTCGTCGTCGTCCTCTTTCGAGAAGTGCATGCACACAATCGAAGGGATCTGGTTGACCAGATCGCGGTGGAGCGCAGCGAACTGCTCCTCGAGCTCCTCCTCGTCTTCGAGAGGGCTCCAGACGTCGCCCACATTGAAGCCGATCTTTTCGAGGGCGGTCGCCAGTTCGGCAGCGTGGATTCCCCGTCCCTCGGAGGGATCGGCCCCGGAACGATCGAAAACGTAGTCCTGGTCCATGTTCTCGCCGAGCTTGCGCAAGAACATCTCCGCGCTCGCCTCCCCGCAGAAGTCGGGCTTCTGCAGTACGTGGGGGACGCCGCGGGACAGGACGCTCTGGTATTTGGGGATGGTATCCTGAGCCTGGGTGGTGATCACCACGGTCAAGATGGCGAGTTGCAGTAGCTTTTTATGCATCGCGCCCTTTCCCCGGGGTTCAAGACCATTAATTGTTTGACTCAAGTAAGAACGAATAAGTTCCTTCATTGATCTAAAAAATGTGTAAATTAATTGTAAAACTGCGATCATAGAAACAGTGGAGGAATAATCATGTGGAAAAATGAGCTGCTCGTAATCGTGTCGCTTGTCTTCCTGGCCGCTGCGTGCGGTAACGATGCCGCTCCGAACGTGTGGGATGGCGGCACGGCTGATACGGACACGGACGCCGATACTGACGGGGATACGGACTCTGACACGGACTCTGACACGGACTCCGACACGGACACGGATTCGGACGGTGGCGTCAATCCAGGTGAGCTCATCGGGACGATTCGCGACTTTCACGACACGCACCCGGACTTCGAGGCGGAGCTGGGCGCGGAGACCGGTATTGTCGAGGATGTGTTGGGAAGTGACGGGAAGCCCGTGTACGCGGGAGGCACAGGCACCGTCACCACCCACGGGCAGGCCGCGTTCGACCAGTGGTTCAACGACACGGCGGGGGTGAACATGTCAACGTCGTGGACTATCCAGCTCGTGGAGGGCACGGATGGGGTGTGGGTGTTCGATGACCAGGATTTCTTCCCCATCGACGGGATACTCTTCGGGGAGGAGGGCAATCCGCACAACTATCACTTCACCTACGAGCTTCACACTCAGTTCACATACAACGGCGGCGAGCTCTTCCGTTTCACGGGCGACGACGATCTGTGGGTTTTCATCAATAACCGCCTGGCCATCGATCTCGGCGGGGTTCACGGTCAGCTCACGCAGGAAGCGGATCTCGACGCCCAGGCCGGGGATCTGGGCATCACAACAGGAAACGTCTACACGCTGGATTTCTTCTTCGCCGAGCGTCACCTGGTCGAGTCTCATTTCAGGATCGACACCACGATATCCGACCTCGCTCCCCCCATTGACTAGACCGCAGCGGATCCTTCTTCGTGGTAGAGTCTACGGATATAGTGTATCTTTGGCGGCGAACGCCAAATCGCACGGGGGATTTCGATGACCGGTCTGTTTGCAAAGGACGCCCGGGGGATACTCGATCTGGACGGGACACTCCTGTTCAACGCCATGGCCGAGGCGAATCGGCTGCGGGAGCTGCGGCACGGGCAATCGATCAACCTGTGCTGGATAGTCAACGCCAAGAGCGGCGGGTGCGATCAGAACTGCAATTTCTGCTCTCAATCCACGCGATCCACGGCCGATATCGCCGAGTACGACCTCATCGGCCCGGACGAGATCGTCTCGGCAGCCGAGGAGGCGTCCAGGAATGGGGCGGTGAGGTTCAGCATCGTCACGTCGGGCGGGGCGGTGGAAGAAGGGCGCGAGCTGGCCACGATACTGGAGGCCGTGGGTCGCATCGCGGACGAAACGGCCCTGAACGTCTGTGTGTCCCTGGGCTGCGTCGATCGTTACGTGCTTCGCGCCCTGCGCCAGGCGGGGGTCAAGCGTTATCATCACAACATGGAGACGGCGGAGTCATACTGGTCCAGGGTGTGCACAACCCGCACGTACGAGGAGTCCCGTCGGGTCATCCGGGACGCCCAGGAAGAGGGGTTGGAAGTCTGCAGCGGAGGTATTTTCGGCATGGGTGAGAGCCTGGACCAGCGCATCGAACTCCTTGATGAGGTCAAGAGCCTCGGGGTCGAGTCCGTGGCCATCAACTTCTTCGTTCCCATCCCCGGGACGCCGTTCGCCGAGATACCGCCCATCACGCCCCTGGAGTGCCTGAGGGTCGTAATCGCAGCCCGGATGATGATGCCCAGGCGGGATATTCGCGTGTGCGGAGGGCGCGAGAAGAACGTCAGGGACCTGCAGCCCATGCTGGTGACATCGGGTGTGTCCGGGTTGATGATCGGCGGATACCTGACCACCCCGGGGCGTTCCGCGCAAGAAGATCTGGCCATGATCCGGGATCTGGGGCTCGCCCCGGACTCCATCCCCCAGGGCAGAACTACCATCACCACAAACCCTGACAAGAAATGACTGAGAGCAGATACAATCGCCAGGAACTGGTCAGGGGCGTCGGGGTCGAAGGGCAGCAGCGTCTGCGGGAAGCCAGGGTTGCCGTCGTGGGAGTGGGCGCGCTCGGTTGCGCCGTCTGTGACCAGATCGTTCGAGGCGGGGTGGGCTATCTGAGGCTCATCGATCCGGATATTCCGGAGATCTCCAACCTCCAGCGCCAGGTGCTTATCGACGAACGCGATGTGGAGCGACGCACTCCCAAGGCACGCGCCGCCGCAGCGAAGCTCGCTGTGGCGAACAGCGAGGTGGATATCGAGGCTCACGTGGATCGTCTCGACGAGGGGAACGCTGCGTCCCTGCTTGACGGCGTGGATCTCGTGCTCGACGGGACCGACAACTTCGAAGCTCGCTATCTGATCAACCGTACCTGTCGACAGGCGGGCACGCCGTGGATCTTCGGCGGTGTTCTCGGATCTTCGGGTATGTCTTTTCCGGTGCTTACGGACGGGCCGTGCCTTCGTTGTGCGCTGGGACCCGAGCCGCCTGTGGGCAAGACGCCTACCACGGCGCAGTTGGGGGTGCTGTGCTCCATTGTATCGACCATCGCGTCCATCGAGGTGGTTCGCGCGCTCAGGTTGCTATGCGGTCACAATGTCGAGCCGGAGCTGGTGGTTGTGGATCTCTGGAACGAAACCATGCGCACTGTCGCCGTGGATCGCGATCCCCGGTGCCCCGTATGCGCGAAATAGCCGCCCCTACTTCTTTTTCTTGCGCTTGACCTTGCGCACTTCGGGCTCTCCTGGTTCGGTTTCTGTTGGCGGCGCGGCGCCTTCGCCCAGAAACATGGCGCCCTTGGGGTCCGTCTTTGCCCGTCTGGAAAGAAAATACCAGGCGACAGCGGCGGCCGCGAAGGTGAGGATGCCCACAACCTGGGACGTGGAGAGGATCCATATTCCTCCGCGTTGCGTGTCGCCCCGGATGATCTCCATGAGCGCGCGGGTCACACCGTAGTACGCCGTGAAGATCAGGAATATCTGACCCCGGAACCGTGTTCTTCGCCGGGCGATCATGAGGATGGCGAAGGCTATCCAGCCATTGGCCACCTCCATGAGCTGGGTTGGATAGACCAGCGCGGAGTACTCGGCGCCGGCGGATATCAGGTGGTCGTGGACGTGGTGCTGGAAAGCGGGCGCTCCCTCGATGGAAGCCAGAGAACCGGTGAGCCCCTCCGAGACCTTTTCGCGCATGCCGGCAAAATGGATATCCCAGTTGGGAAATCGCAGACCGACGGCCTTGATCCAACCGGGGGCGCTCTCCGGTATGGGCTTGCCGTAGTCGCAGCCGTAGAGGAAGCAGCCGATCCTCGTGATGCCCAGGCCCGTGGCCAGGGTTGGAACCACCACGTCCGCCCAGGGTAGAAGCCGGATCTTCACCCTGCGCAGGTAGAGCCAGGATCCCACAAACCCTCCCAGGAATCCGCCGTAAGCCACGAGCCCGCCCTTGCGTACGTTGATCAGATCCATCAACCCGCCGGCGGTGAACTCGTGCATGTTGGTTGCGATATACAGAAGTCGCGCGCCGAACATCGCCGCCACCGCAGTCCAGACGTAGCAGGAGGCCATCTTGTCCCCCGGCAGGCCGTCGGCCCCTCCGAGCCTCATCACCAGGTACCAGCCCACCACCAGGGACAGGCCGAGCATCACCCCGTACGAGTAGATTGGCAGATCGATAAACGGAATCGTGAACAGAATGGGATACATGTTCGAACCGTATTACCGGGGGACGGGATGTGCAACCGAAAGTAGGGGCGATGCCTGCCCCGAAGATCTATCACATCTTCAACGATGCATTTCGCCTGGCCCTGTCCCGCGGGATTTATTTCCGCGGTGCTGGCGCAGGGAGTGCCGACAACATTGGACTATTGTGGCGTTGAATATTGTACATGAGAGGATGCGATCAATCATTAGTGCCTGCCCCGCCCGGAGTGCAACCGAACCTTGAATGAATATTGTTCCGGCTGGTATCGTAGAACTCACGGAGGTGATTTATGTCCAGACTGATATTGCTGATGGGGGTTGTGGTTTTGTTTGCAGCGCCGGGTTGTAACGGGGAGGGAAGTTCCACTACCGAGGGGGAGATCGGGCCGCAAGGGCTCCAGGGAGATCCTGGAACTGCAGGCGCAGACGGGGTGGACGGAGTGGACGGAGTTCAGGGACCGCAGGGACTCCAGGGTATTCCCGGAACTGCTGGAGTGGACGGAGTGGACGGGGTGGACGGAGTGAACGGAGTGAACGGCCCTGGCCTCGTATGGCTCGGGACCTTCGCGGCCCCTCCGGGGGCGCCCTCGGAAAACGACGCCTATTACAATTCGACTGATGGCATCGCGTATGTTTTTGATAGCGTCACCTGGCAGATCCTGGCCAAGGACGGAGTGGACGGAGTGGACGGAGTGGACGGGGTGGACGGCTTGCCGGGCCTTCAGGGGATTCAGGGTATTCCCGGAACTGCAGGCGCGGACGGGGCAGACGGGTCCGATGGCTTGCCGGGGCCACAGGGGGCCGCGGGTCCGGCCGGACCTCCCGGGAGCGTGTGGGGTGAGCCTGCCGCTGTCTTCGCCGGGTTTACTGCGGGATTGTACGACGGAAATCAAAGCGGTCATTCAGGCATGAATGCTGTTTGCGACTCGGAGTTCGCGGGCAGCCACTTTTGTCACGTGTCGGAGTACCTCCTTTGCAACTCGGCCACCCCGGCGCCCGCGCTGGGCGCGTGGGTCGCCGACAGTTGCGGGGTGTCGGGATTTGGAACGGAGGTTACCTTGATAGGCAATCGCCTGGCGGGCAGGAGCATCTCCGTATCCACCTACCGGAATTGTTACAACTGGACCCACAACGACGCCACCTACACTGGCAATGCAATCACCACTGAGCGGACCACGTACACCGGCAAGAACTGCGACGTTCCGAGACCTCTGGCGTGCTGTAGCACGCCCTATCTGGAGATCTTTTCAGGCTTCACGAGCACATCGTACACAGGCGACATGGGCGGGCAAGCGGGAGCACATTTCCTTTGCGGGCTCGATTTTCCAGGGAGTCACATGTGTCACATGGCGGAATACTATCGGGCCAATACCACCACTTTGCCGCCGGCCGACGGCGCCTGGATCGACAAGAGCGCAGGCTTCAAGATGGGCTCGGGCGGCACCTTCATCACCACCGTCTGCGCCAGCTCCGAGCTGGGACGCTCCATCGCATGCAGCACCTACAACAACTGCTATAACTGGACCCACAGCGACAACACCTACACTGGCAACACGGTGACAGAGGAGAAGGTCACCTACACCGGCAAGAACTGTGACACCCCGCGCCCCATCGCCTGCTGCGAATAGGGGTATTGGGGCCGCAAACAGCCGGCTATCACGACGTTTTCTGATCACCTCCTCTTCCTTGTCATTTTCGGAATTTCATCGTCTACTTTCGCAAGGAGGTCGGCTTCCGTGCCGCCGAAAAAGAAGATGTCAAAGAGTTTTCACGAGCTATCTCACTCGATATTGCTATGTGCCAACCGTGGGCGCCCCAATATCGATTTTCTCATCGAGATCGCCGAGGAGTTGATCTCATTCCTGGAATGTGACGCTCTTGAAATATGGCTGAATGAGGGGAACAAGTGCTCCCGTTGGGGAGGAACGCGAAAACCCAGGCGGCTCTATCGAATGAATGATGTTTCGACCTCCGTGCTGCAGCCGATTCTGGAGGGCGGAATTGTCTGGACCAACGACGGCGGGAATGCGGAGTCCGTTCGATCTGAAAAAGCTCGAACCATGCTAACTGACGAGGTGTGTTCGAACGGTGAGTACCTGTCCCTGGCGTGTTTCCCTTCGACGATTGGCGATGATGACACCGGTTTGTTGGTCATCAAGAACAAGCGCCGAGATTTCTTCCGCCAAGAAACGCTCGACCTGTGTAAAAATTTGGTCCAGATCCTGGCTATCGCCGTGACTTTCCAGCGAGTGCGCCTCGCGCAAAAAGAGCGGGTCAAGGAGTTGACCTGCCTTTACAAGATCGGCAAGGCGAGCTCTCAACCTGGTGATGGAATCGATAATATCCTGCAACGTATCGTGGATTGTCTTCCCCCCGCCTGGCAATACCCCGAGCTTACCTGGGCGAGGATAGTTCTGGACGGCAAAACTTACTCGACAAAAGAAAATGGGGAAAACAGACATTCAATGCGGACCGACGTTATCGTCGGGGGAAAGCGGCGCGGTGTCATCGAGGTCATATACGGGGAAGAGAAACCCGACATCGACGAGGGACCTTTCTTGCAGGAGGAACGTAAACTGATCGATTTGATAGGGCGGGAAGTGGCGATAGCAATCGAGCAAAAAGAAGCCGAGGCCGACCGCACCAGACTTCAAGAACAGCTCCGACATGCGGATCGCCTGGCGACCATCGGCCAGCACGCGGCGGGCGTTGCTCATGAGCTGAACGAGCCCCTCGGAAGCAGCCTTGGTTTCGCTCAACTGGCCCGCAAGCACCCGGACCTTCCCGCGCAGGTCGACGAAGATCTTCAGAGGATTGAAGCTTCTTCTTTGCATGCCCGCGAGGTCATTCGCAAGCTCATGCTGTTCGCCAGGCAGGCTCCGCCTGCCAAGGCACGCGTCAACCTGAACCGAGTAGTCGAAGATGGCATCTTCTTCCTGGAAGCGCGTTGCGCCAAGATGGACATCGAGCTGGAATGTCTCCTCGCCCCGGATCTGCCCGAAATCGTGGCCGACCCGGCGCAGATAAACCAGGTGTTGATCAACCTCGTGGTCAACTCGATTCAGGCCATGCCCAATGGCGGAGAACTCATCATAAGAACAGAGAAAATCGGTGAGGATATATCTCTTTTCATATCCGACACCGGCATCGGGATGTCCAGGGACGTTTTACAAAAGATATTTGATCCGTTTTTCACTACAAAGGACATCGGAGAAGGCACCGGGCTCGGTCTGGCCGTTGTCCACGGGATCGTGATTTCTCACGGCGGCCTCATTACTTTCGACAGCGAGATCGGACATGGCACGAAGTGTGAAGTAAAACTCCCCATAACGGACCCGAATAATGACGCAAAAGAAATCAAATAAGAATCACGCCGCCGAAAAGGAGTGCATACTCGCGGTCGACGACTCACTCGACGCCCTGGAGATTGTCAGGAGGAACTTGACCTCCGGGGGATATCGAGTCGTAACCGCATGCGGAGTGGCCGAGGCGATAGAAATTTTGCGAGTGGAACCTATTGACCTCGTGATCACAGACCTCAAGATGCCCAAGACCAGCGGGATGGATCTCGTCCGCCACGTCCGTGAGAATTTCAACGACACCGAAGTGATGATGATCACTGGATACGCCACCATCGAAGGTGCGGTCGAGGCGATGAAGACGGGCGCAGAGGAGTACTTGTCGAAGCCGTTCACAGACGACGAGCTTTTCACGGCCGTGAAGCGGGCGCTCGACAAGCTGCATAATCGCAGGATCGCGAAGTCGAGGGCCGTTGCCACTCCCAGGACGCCGCGAGGCTTTATAGGTGAATCAGGGGCAATGGATGGTGTCTACCGCGCCATTGCAAAGGCCTCCAACTCCAGGGCGACCGTGCTGATTTCGGGCGAGAGCGGTACCGGAAAGGAACTCGTGGCCCGGGCGATCCATTACAGCGGCCCGCGCGCGGCCGCGCCATTCATCGCGGTCAACTGCGGAGGAATCCCGGAAAATCTGCTGGAAAGCGAGATGTTTGGGCATATCAAGGGCGCCTCTACCGGCGCGATCGAGACCAGGGCGGGGTTCTTGGAGTTCTCCTCCAGGTCGTAGTCGGTCACCCCGAAGGCGACCCGGTCGCCGTCGGGC
>JAUXHN010000257.1 GCA_030621515.1 Deltaproteobacteria bacterium
TGTGCACCGGCAACCTGATCACTCCCAAAGTGATCATCTCCGCAGCCCACTGCGGCGACGGCATTCCAATCGGAGTCATCCAGATGTTTGGTTCAGCGTATTTCGGATCGGACATCCTGAATCCCGACAACGAAATCGGTTTCGATGATTTGATTGTACATCCCGAGTACGAGGAGCTCGTGAGCGAGCCGGGTGGAGATTGGGGCCAATTCGACCTGAGTATTTTCGTGCTCAAAGAAGAAGCCACCGTGGAGCCCACGTGGTTCCGGCGAAACGAGATAACGGACGAAGATCT
Organism: Deltaproteobacteria bacterium; assembly: GCA_030621515.1. Classification (GTDB taxonomy): domain Bacteria; phylum Myxococcota_A; class Polyangia; order JAAYKL01; family JAAYKL01; genus JAUVAN01. The sequence goes on from JAUXHN010000257.1 coordinate 296, forward strand.
CGACGCAGATCTCACGTCTGTCGGTTTCGGAGTCACGTCGGGCGGCGGTGACGGCTCCGGTGTCAAGCGGTCGGCGACGATCACCCTGGACGAATACGATGATAACTTCCTGCTGAGCTACGTGGCCACCAACCCGAACAACGCAAACATTTGCAGCGGCGACTCCGGCGGGCCTCAGTTCTTTTTCACAGACGATCACTGGATCCAGGGAGCGGTCCACTCCTGGGGCGATGTTGACTGTGCCTATCAATCGGGAAGCACCCGGGTCGATATCGCGGCGGAATGGATCCTCGATCAGATCGAGGACGTCCACGGAACGCGCGACGTCTGCGAGATCAACGGCTGGTACGGCAACGGTGTCTGCGACACGTTCTGCGACGAGCCGGATCCGGACTGTGGTGAGGTTCCGGATGGCGACGCCGGCGCGGGCGACGCGGGTACAGCGGACGCGGGTTCGATCTCTCCTCCTGACGACGGCTGCGGTTGCTCCACTTCTCCCGGCCCCTCCCCCATATCCGCAGTGCTCTTCGTGTTGTTCCTTGCCGCGTTCCTTGTTCGCGGGCGAAGACGTTCCTGATAATTTCTGGACAGTGTTGTAACTACTTCCTATAAACGCCGCCTCCAGGCGACTCGGAGATGGTGAGAGATGAAGCAGCGACTGTTCGCCACGTGGACTCGCAACTTCTACAGCGCTTTTGCAGTGCTGTTAGGGCTCAAGTTCGCTCTGGCGGGGAACAACATCTTCGGAACCGAGGGATTCGAATCCGGTTTCAAGATCCTTTTCAGGTTCCCGTTGCTGATCGGAAACGACATCTTCGGTGCTGCCATCCTCGCGGCGCTGATATCGATTGCGTGCATACCCTGGTTGAAGAGAGGAGGCGGTGACCGCGGCGTGCTTATCACTTCGCTGCTTTTCCAGGTACCCCACGCCTTGCTCGCCGCGGTGAGCTTCTTCACAACCATCTACGTGGGCGGGCCTCTCAACAAGGAAGTGATCGAGCTGGCGGACGGAGGAGCCGCTCCCGTTGCGGGCGAGGCGCCGGCCATATGGTCCTCCGTGAGCCAATACCTGGGAGCGGGCCAGATTTCGTGTCTGCTCGGGGCCGTATTGGTTGCGGCAGGTGTGTGCTGGTTCTTTCCCCGGTTGGCGAAGGGGCTGGGCGCGCGGATCAAGCTGTTGATAACCGCGGCGCTCGTCATCGAGTTCGCGCTCGGAGTGCTGTTGCTACCCTGGTTGATCAACGGCCACCTGTGGGGGGTAAGAATTCACACCTTCGGTCTGGAGCGAAGCGCGGGGATCGAGATGGGATGGTCGTACGTGAAGCCGGCTTTCTCCTGGATGAGGGGGTCGAGCGCCGAGATCGAGGACGAGTTCGTGTTTGATCTGTCCAGCATTGCAGGCGCAAAGAGCGATCGACTGGAACCGCTGATGGCGGGCGCGGCACGCGAGAAGACCAATGTCATCGTGATCTCCCTGGAGTCCGTGGCGTCCACCTATATCCGGGAGGATCCATCGAGAATGCCCTTCCTCGCGGGTACGGCGGACAGGGACGGAGCGATCTCTATGGGCAACCACTACACCGTATGGCCTCAGACCATGAAGGCGTTCTTCTCTCTGTTCTGTTCGGAGCTGCCGTATCCGACCTATCGCTCCATCGCCCTGGTCAACCCGACCATCCGGTGCGAGAGCCTGAGCGAGGTGCTTCACAAAAACGGGTACTACACGGCTCTTATCACCAGCGCCGATCTCGCCTACGACAGGAAGAGGCGGTTCTTCCAGCACCGGGACTTCGACATGTTCATGGACATGCGGGACATGCCGGGACGGGAGAATGTCTGGGGCGACTCCTGGGGGCTGGACGAACGGCTTGCCGTCAAGCACATCCTGGATCTGGCGAGCGAGAAGAGAGACGAACGGTTCTTCGTTTTCTACGAGATGGTCACGGCTCATCATCCCTACTACGCGTGCGCACAGCACGAGGACAACCCCCTCGACGAGTTCTCCTCCTACGTGCGGGCCCTCGGTTACATCGACGATCGCATACGGGATATCGTGGAGGGGATAGACAGGCTCGGTCTTTCGAAGGAGACCCTGGTAGCGATCGTATCGGACCACGGCGAAGGCTTCGGACAGCATCCGGGCAGCAAGGGGCACGGCGCCAAGGTCTACCAGGAAAACGTCCACGTGCCGTTTGCCCTGATCGGCCCGCAGCTCGCGGGCCTTCGCGGGGAAGCGACCTTCCCGACCTCGCACATCGACATCGCACCGACGATCCTGGGCCTTCTGGGTCTGGACATTCCATGCACCATGAAAGGGCGCGATCTGTCCTCTTCCCGCAAGCCGGCCGTAGTTCTGTTCGGGGGCAGACCCCCCGGAGCGCAGAAGGGACTGGTGGACGGGAAATGGAAATACATTGTAGAGGACAACGGGATGGAGCTTCTGTTCGATCTTTCCGTCGACCCATCGGAGAAAAAGAACCTGATAGGCGAGAACAAGGATCTTGCCGGGAAGTTTGAAAAGATGCTCGACGACTGGAGCGTTTTTTCGGAAAATCTGATCGAGAATTACTCGGAGATAAGAAAGAGGAACTCATGCGCGCCGCGTTGACAATGGCACTGGTTCTTTCCGGGCTTGCCTCGGCCTGTTCGAATGAAGAGGGCTACCCGGCCATACAGGTTACGAGCATCGCATTCGGCGACGAGGGCATGATCCCCGTTCGACACACTTGCGAGGGGGAGGGCCTGTCGCCGCCGTTGAAGATCTCGGATCTGCCCGATGACACGGTGGGCATCGCGTTGGTAATGGTCAACAAGGACGATGACGCGCCGGTCGCAGCCCACTGGCTCGTGTGGGGGACAAGGGAGAGCATGGAGTTTCTTCCCGAGGGCGTGGAGGCCGTGGGGCAACCTTTCGAGGGAGGATTTCAGGGCGACATCCCGGACGCCGGTCTCGGTTACGATCCTCCATGCGATGACGAAGGCGAAAACAAGCGCTACGTTTTCAGGGCATACGCCCTGGATAGAATCCCCGTTCTCGAGCCGGGCGCTTCGTGGACCGCCCTCGAGGGGAACATTGACGGACACATCGTCGGCTACGGGAAGCTCGTGGGTTACTTCAAGGGAGATCTTTGAATATCGGCATTAGTTTCAACCGGAATGCTTGCATTCCGGATCGGTTGGGCATAGGAAACCGTTCATGAGGAAGCCGGATAACAAGAGGGTAGTTGTGGTGGGCTCGCAGATCTCTACCTCCCTCGGCCATGGAATGGAGAAGAGCTGGGCGGCCGCTGCGGCCGGGAAGTCCGGCATAGGTTGGCTCACTCGCTTTGATTGTGGTGATTACGCTGCAAAGGCGGTGGGAGAGATACCGGATTTCGATCCCCTCGCGTACGATTTTCTTACCGAACGCGACGTCTATCTCTGGAACGCGGGTTTCATCCCCCTGACCATGGCGCTCTGCCACGATGTCGCTCAAGATGCGGGCCTGGAGATCGACGAGAAGAACGCCCACCGGGTGGGAGCCATGATCGGCTCGGCCATCAACGGAAACGATTCCTACGAGAGCAACCTGGCCGGCCTGGCGAAGGGCGGACCCCTCAAGGTTTCTCCTTTCTGTCTTCCCAACATCTGCGCCAACATGCCTGCGGGCAAGGCGTCGATCCTGCTGGGGTTCACCGGCCCGGTCATGGCGCCGGCCACGGCATGCGCCACGGGAAACCACTGCATAGCGGAGTCGGCGAAGATCATTCAGAGAGGTGACGCGGACGTTATGTCCGCCGGCGGTGTGGAGCTCCCGTTACTCCCGACAATCCTCTACGGGTTTGGAAACATGCGGGCTCTTCTCATGTCACAAAACGGAGATCGCTCCCTCTCCAACCCCGCTCTCGCCAGCAGACCGTACAGCGGCGACCGCGCAGGGTTTGTGCTCGCGGAAGGGGGCGGCATTGTCCTGCTCGCCTCCGTAGAGTATGCACAGAGCGCCGGCTTGCCGATATTGGCGGAGATTATCGGCCAGCACATGAACTCCGACGCGCATCACTACACCAACCCCAAGGTAGAGACCATCTCCGCCTGCGTCAGGGGAGCCGTGGAGGATGCGGATGTGGCGGTGGACGAGATCGGCTACATCAACGGTCACGGGACATCCACCAGGGTAGGTGACAAGACCGAGATCGCCTGCCTGAGGGATGTCTTCGGTGAGCGCCTCCCCAGGATTCCCATCTCATCCAACAAGTCCCAGATCGGCCACTCCCTCGCCGCTTCGGCGGCGCTCGAGGCCGCCATGACCGTGCGGGGGCTCGTGGAGGGCGTGATCCTTCCGACCCTAAACCTCTCGATCGACGACTCCTTCGCCGATCTCGATTTCGTTCCAAATGAGGCGCGTAAGGCCCGTGTCGACATCGCCATCTCCAATTCCTTCGGTTTCGGTGGTCCCAATTGTTGTGTGGTATTCAAACGTTGGGACGAATGATCGTTCCTGAACTTGACGTCCGTCCATTCAACCAATAAACATTCCGTTTCCATGAAACGCAGATTCGAAATAGGTGAGCTGCTCGAAAACGATTTTATCGTTGAAAAAGAGAGTGGCGAACGATGGCACGCGGAGGGGTTCCGAGTGCTGTACGCCGACACGGACAAGTCGAGCGTCGTGTACCACGCCAACTATCTCAAGTATTTCGAGATCGGAAGGGCAGGGCTCATCCGGGCGACCGGTCGAAGCTACAAGGACATCGAAGCGCTGGGATATTTTCATCCCATCGTGGATCTGCGGTTGCAGTTTGAGTTTTCTGCGGACTACGACGACCTCCTCTCGGTCTATGCGCGCCCGCGGACCATAGCGCCGGTGAAGTTCAGCTACGATTACGTCGTGTGCAACCACGAGACAGGCAGGCTGCTAGTTCACGGTTACACCGTGCATTGTTGCATAGACCGCGAACACAAAGTCAAACCCGTCGACCCCGTCACCCGGGCCATCTTCGCCGACTTCGGGATGAAGTAGATCCAAGATCACGCCGTAGGCCCGGCGGAGGCGGACAAACCTAACCGAGCGATCCCACCTTCCTGCC
>JAUXHN010000332.1 GCA_030621515.1 Deltaproteobacteria bacterium
GATCGACGCTGCCAGACCCAGGTTCCGGTCGCGCTCGACAACTTCAACTGTCTTGAAACCGGTGACGCTCCGGACAATCTCAAGTGTTTTCTCTACATCAGGGCGGTCCTGTTTCAACCTTGGACCATCGCAATAGATCTTGAGATGGCTTTGCCCTGCAAGCTCGTTTTTCCGCAGCTCATTCAGCGTTCGTTCCGTGTGTCGGGGGCGGTTGTAAACAAACAGCAGTACTGGGGCGAGCGTCATTGTGTACTTCTCTATTACGGCCAGTCCAGGTCCCATCCAGGAAGTGGAGTTTTCGAACAATCAACCACGATTGGCTGACATACTCCATACCTGTTGAGCGGCCAGACTAAATGCACCTACGAAGTTACCTCCGTCAGAGTTGGCGAGCAAGTGAGTTTTCGTGATACTTTTTTCCTTGAGCCGGGTATATGAGCCTATCCCGATAGTCTCTAAGGCAATTGTGGAGAAATCTGTTGAGTCGGAGCTTTTCAAAACAAGGATTGGGCAATCTCAGGAACATACTGACCGGGCGTCGTGATCTGCGCCAGGCGATCTTCAACATCAATTGGTTGTTTCTCGGACGGGCGGTCTTCATTCTGCTCGGCCTCTTCGTGGGTGTGTGGGTGGCGCGTTACCTGGGTCCCAAACGCTACGGCATACTGAACTACTGCGTCGCGTTCGTGGCGCTTTCATCTTTTCTGTCGACTCTGGGGCTGAATGCCATCGTCGTGAGAAACCTCGTTCAGAAACCCGACAGCTCGGGCGAGATAATGGGAAGCGCGGCGCTGCTCAAGTTCCTCGGTGCCACCCTTCACGTGGGAGTAGCAACCGCTCTCATCGCCATGATCCGCCCTGGCGACCGAACCTACCTTATCTTTGTGCTCATCATCGCATGTGGATACTTGTTTCGAACTCTCGATGTAGTGGACTACTGGTTCCAGTCCAAGGTTCAGTCCAAGTACACGGTCCTGTCCAACATCACCGCAACGATTCTGGTTTCCGTGGCAAAGATCGCGATGATCCTGCTCGCTGCGCCATTGATAGCGTTTGTGTGGACCGTTCCCGCAACGGGCCTGATTCTGACATTGGGACTCTATTTTTGTTATCGTGTGCGTTCAAAATCCATCCTGAAGTGGAAGGTGCGGGCAAGCGCCGTCAAGGATCTTCTCTCCGATAGCTGGCCCCTCATGCTCTCCGGGATCGCCGTGGTTGTGTACATGAAAATCGATCAGGTAATGCTGGGCCAGATGGTCGGCGATACGGAATTGGGCAAGTACTCGGCTGCCGTTCGGCTGTCGGAGGCATGGTTTTTCATGCCTGTGGCAATCTCCGGGTCGATCTTTCCCGCGTTACTAAAGGCCAGGGACAAGAGCCGGGAATTGTACATCGAGCGGCTTCAGAATGTGTTCGACCTCTTCTTTTGGTTCTCGGTCGTGGTCGCCGGCATTGTGATGCTTACGTCCGGGTTCATCGTAGAAACCCTTTTCGGCTCGGTATTTGCGGACGCTGCCGGGGTACTGTCCGTTCATATCTGGTCGGGTGTGTTCGTCTTTTTCGGTACGGCCAGCTCCCACTATCTCATCGCCGAAAACATTACTCGTATAAGCTTGTACCGAACATTGGCCGGTGCGATCGTCAACGTGGGACTGAATCTCCTGTTGATCCCCCGAATGGGGATCATGGGGGCGGCCTGGGCGACGCTGGTTTCATATGCTGTATCCGGCTTTATTGCCCACGTCTTGTTCAAAGATTCCCGGATCGTCTTCGTGATGATGCTGAAGTCGGTAAACCCGCTGAGCCTGGCACGCTATGTTGGAAGGTATTTTCAGTGAGTTTCAGATGCGGCCGGATAGCTCTTTTTTTATCGCCACGATATTCTGAAACGCGAAGATCTCGCACAATACCGGCTTGTAGTCGCCCATCGGAGCAAGTCCGTCGGGAAACATCCGAAAAAACTTGAATTCGTCGAGAAGGTCCACGAAGTCCTTGAAGAAACTTCGGCTGTATACGTTCATCTCGTTGAACTCCAGATGGATCACGTTGATTTTACCGGCCTCAAGAGTTGACCGCGCTCCGAGCAACACCTTGTACTCGTGACCCTCCGTATCGATTTTCAACAGAGAAATACTCTCAATGTTGTTGGCCTCGACGAAGCTGTCCACCGTGGTCACCTCGACCTGGTGGGAGATGGCTTTCTTCGCACGTAGATCCTCGATAACACTGCGGTACAAGGAGGCATGTGACGAACCGTCATTGTCGAAGTAGTCGAATATTTCCAGTGTTCCCTCTTTGTCGCTCATGCCCATATTGTGGCAGGTCAATCGGTCGGACGCCAACCCTTCGAGTTGTATATAGTTTTTGGGGTGCGGCTCGAACGAATGCACCAGGGCATCGGGCAAAGCGGCCTTAACGAGTCTTGAGTAACCACCTACGTTGGCACCCACGTCCAATATGATCGGAACGTCGGTGGAAACAAGGAGCGGCAATATCTTGCCGACAAAATATTCCTCTCCGGTCAGGCGGTGCGTCTGCCAGTTCAGTATGCCCATCCCATGCAGGCTGAGCATGTAGAGAGTCCTGTTGAACCGGTACAACGATTTCCTGGCAAGGATTCGCTGTGCTATTTTTACAAGGTCAAACAATGAGGGGAACGCTCCTGTGCCTGTGGTGTATCTGATGCTACGATCATCATATCTCACCATTCACTGCTGGTGCCAAGCTGTGGTTTCATTGCGCGATTTCGTGATATGTTGACAGCGTTCGGTTGAAATGGCCGGGAATCTGGACGCCAACAACGGAAGCG
>JAUXHN010000150.1 GCA_030621515.1 Deltaproteobacteria bacterium
ATTCGCGACGTGCTGACCCCGCGCGGTATGGAATGGACCACCCTTTACGAACACGAGGGCCTCGAGCCCAGCGTTTTCTCGAGCCATTTCCAGGTTGACACGCCCACCGTGGTGGACCAGTGGGTGCGCGGCTACGGTATAACGTTCTGGACCGGGCACGGCTCCCACAGCGGCGTTTATCGCCTGATATGGAATACCGACAACGGCCCGGAAAACGAGTACCCCGACTACGACGAAATGTCCTCGCCCGAGTTCATGGCGACAGGCTACTCCCACATGCTGGTGGATGCGCCTCCCACCTTCGTCATTCACGGGTCGTGCTCCAACGGTTATCCCGAGAGCGCGGACAACCTGGGCTACAACCTCCTGCGGCGCGGAGCCATCGGGACGGTATCGGCGTCGAGGGCGGCGCTCACCTGGCACTTCCCCGACCCCGAGACGGAGATCTGGGAGAAGCCGGATTCCTGGGATGGGGACGTGATCGACATTGTGACCGAGTACTCGGATAATCTCATTGGCGGTATGGAGGCGGGGCGCGCTCTGGGAGAAGCTCTCGCGGCGACAAGTAACAGTGTGGGGGGCGCCAGTTATTATCAGAAGTGTATCCAGAATCTGTACGGAGATCCGCTGGTCAGGCTGGTGATGTGCCGTATCGACGCCGACTGCGACAACGCGTTGTACTGCGACGGGGAGGAGATATGCGACGACGGCTCCTGCGTCTCGGGCGGTGAGCCGGTGGAATGCGCGCCCACCGAGGAGTGCGACGAGATGGCCTGCGACGAGGATGAGGACGCGTGCATGCCGTCCGGATCATGTATCCCCGACGGCGGGATACCCGACTCCGGGACGGATACGGACACCGGCCCGGGCATAGTGGCTCCGCTCGGCGGGAAGATCCTTGGCGCCCAATCCGGCTGCTCAGTTGCGGTGCAAGGTGAATCTGCGGCGCATCTGCTGGCTGCGATTCTTGAAGTGATATACTGACAAATTCATGTCTGAAAAAGCATACGAGTGGCTGAAAAACCACAGCATCGAGACTGCCTATCTGCTCTCCACGGCAGAGGTTCTCGCGTGGGACCAGCGAACATACATGCCGAAAAAAGGGAAGGACCATCGCGCAGAGCAGATGGTCTTTCTCACCAAATTTTTGCACGAGCGATCCACCGACGAGAGGATAGGCGAGAATCTCAATCTGGTGGAGGGTGGCGAGATGGTTGCCGACCCGCTTTGCCCTGTGGCCGCCAATGTGCGGGAATGGCGAAGGGACTACGATAAGTCCACCAGGATCCCGCGAAGATTGGCAGTGGATCTCGCCCGCGCCACGTCTCTGGGTGAGATGATATGGGAGCGCGCACGGGCCGAGAACGACTGGGACGCGCTGGCGCCATCAGTCGCCGATATAGTGGATCTGATGGTGGAGAAGGCAGACGCTATTGGATATGCGCAAGAACCGTATGATGCCCTGATCGACGAATTCGAGCCCGGGGAAACGGCGTCATCACTGGAGAAGGTCTTCGGCGGTCTGAAACCGGCCCTCGTTTCGCTACTCGACAGTATCAGGGAAACCGGCATAACGCCGGATACCAGTGTGCTGCACAGGCTCTTCCCGGCGGATTCGCAGGTCCGATTTTGTAGATATATCGTTTCAATGATCGGTTACGATCTCGATGCGGGGAGGATCGACGTGTCGGCGCACCCGTTCAGCATCGGGATCGGTCCGGGCGATGTCAGGATCACCACCCGCTACCGAGAGAAATTCTTCAACGCCGCGGTCTTCGGATCCCTGCACGAGGCGGGGCATGGCATGTACGAGCAGGGGCTCCCGAGGGAACACTGGGGAACGCCGCGCGGAAAGTACGCCTCGCTGGGCATTCACGAATCCCAGTCCAGGCTGTGGGAGAACATGGTGGGTCGCTCGCGGGGATTCTGGCGCCACGCGTACGACAGGGCGCTATCGGAGTTCCCCTCTCTGAATGATGTCCCCATCGACAGGTTCCACGCGGCCATAAACGCGGTGAAGCCCAGTCTCATCAGGGTGGAGGCGGATGAGATCACCTACAACCTCCACATCATGGTCAGGCTCGAACTGGAGTTGGGCCTGCTCCGAAGAGAAATCGCGGCGGCGGACCTGCCGGACGCCTGGAATGAAAAGATGAAATCTTATCTGGGGGTCGACGTTCCGGACGCGGGCAGCGGTGTCATGCAGGATGTCCACTGGCCGTCGGGGCTCATCGGTTACTTTCCCACATACACGCTGGGAAATCTCTTCGCGGCGCAGATGTTCCACAAGGCGGAAGAGGAGTTGGGTAACCTGGAGGAACGATTTGCGGCGGGAGATTTTGCGTCGTTGCGCAAATGGTTGAGGGAGAAGGTCCACGAGCCCGGAGCGACCTACTCACCGAGAGACATGATCTCTCGTATAACCGGCAGCGCGCTGGATCCCACGTTCTTCATCGAATACGCGAAAGATAAGTACGGCGAACTGTACGGATTTGCTTAAGTGAGGAGAAACCATGAACAGGATGCAATCAGTGTTGTTCGGTCTCATCGTCAGTGTGCTGGCGGCATGTTCCGGCCTTGGCGCGGATAGTTCCGGCGCGGGAACGCTTTGCGGGCACAGCTTTGACCGGGCGGTGCAGTTGTCCTCCGGTGGCGCCGCGCTTTCGGTGACGCCCGCAGTAACGGCGCTCTCGGACGGCTCCTTCCTTGCGATGCTCGGCGAAGAGGAAGAGGCCGGCAGCTATGACTACGTGGGCCGGTGGCGTCGCTACGAGCAGGGTAGCGGTTGGAGCGCGACCGAAAACGTGGGTTCCAGCGACACGGTGCAGGAACTCGAACTGTTTCCCGGCACAGATCTAGAAGCAGTCGCCGTGTGGATGCAGAACTCGAACGATGGGGAGATCTTCGCCGGCACGTGGCGCGATGAAGCGTTTGTCCCGCCGGAGCAACTCGGCCCATCAAAATACCACTCCGGCGTGCTGGACGCTGCCGGCGACACTTATGGACGGGTGCGCGCAGCCTGGGAGGATCACGGACACGAACTGAGCACCCGTGCATACGTGCCCGCGAGCGGCTGGGGCGCCACCGAAGTCGTGCCGGTCGACTTTTTGCGAAAGCATACCGTCGTTGCCGATCAGGACCACGGTGATTTTGTGATCTGGGTCGAGGGCGTCGAGGCGCCCGATGGTGTTCACCTCCATGCTCAGCGGTTCGATGGTCCGTCGATGGACGGCGCCCCGGAGCTGATTGCCTCGCATGAAGCTGACAATATTTACTCGGGAGACCTGGCCGCGGTTTCGAGCGGGAGCGGCGATGTCTGGGTCGCATGGATCTACGGAGGCTTTGCTTCCGGCGCCGTCACGGACGGGCTCGAGTTGTTCTTCTTCGACGGCGAATCACAGACCTGGAGCGCGCCTGTGACGGTTGTCGAAGCCGGTGACGGAGGGAGCCTGGACCAGCTTCACCTGGGGGTGGACAGCCATGGTGGCGGCATTCTCCTGTGGGCCAGCGGACAGCGGCAGGGTCTCCACTATGCGCGCCTCAGCGGTGCGTCGATAACCGAGAGCGGCAAGATTTTTGACGGCATCGTCAATCTCGGCGGTCTCGCTATTCACGACGACGGCATGCTCTTTACATGGGCATCGGACGGGGACCTCATGGCCACTTGCACCAATGAAGACGGCAGCTGGGCCAATCCGATAAAGCTGAAAACCCCCGCCGGGACCGTCAGCACACCCATGGTGGCCGCGCGCGGCGATGGCGCAGCCGCCATCCTGTGGCACCACGAGAGCGGAGGCACACGCACCATCCACGCCATGACATCTCAATAGAACTGCGAAATAAAGCGCTCGTATCTCTAATAGGCGTAACCGTAGCAGATAGTTGTACTGGCGCCGGAATCCACACAATCGGTTCCGGTCGGGCAGTCAGCTGCAGTGTTGCAGAAAACGAGGCAGTAGAACGGGGGTTCCCAGGTGATTCCCTCATCTGGAGTCATGCCGATATAGCAATTCTCCTGGCCGGCGGCCACATCGGTGCAGTAGGTGGGGTCCTCTGTATTGAAGTTACAACACTCGGCAGCGCAGAAACCCTGTGTTTCATCCAGGCCGGCTAATATGATGCACTCAGTGTTGGGTGGACAGTCGGTGTTGGTATGGCATGGGCCGCCCCACCCGGTGATACCTTCGGGCGCGCCGCACTCGTCGGTATCTGAATCCGTGTCGGAGTCGGTGTCGGAATCCGAGTCAGAGTCCGTGTCCGTGTCGGTGTCTGTGTCGGCATCGGTATCTGTGTCGACATCCGAGTCTGTGTCGACATCAGAGTCCGTATCGACATCCGAGCCGATATCTTCATCCAGGCCGTCGACGTGATCACAACCAAGCGCCATCACGGCCGCCAACCCGACAATGACAAAGAACCTCATCGCTCTCCCTCCTTCCAAGGGTGTCATTTTTGAGACGTCTGTCCTGCTCCGCTCGGCTACCGCCGAGCTACTGCAGGATAGCACGATGACTTTCGAGGGGTGTCATTTTTCAGGTTGCGCCGCTTCGTCTGCGGATGCCTCCTCCACCGGCTCCTCTTCGGCAGGTGTCTCTTCCACGGGGCACTTGCTGCAGTCGCACTCGTCCTCGGGAATCTCTGCGCCCACGATGTTGAAGTTGATGGACACCAGCAGGGTGTTCTGGATCTGCCAGTCTTCCACGAGCAAGGGCTGCCTGACGGCCTTGAAGGCGTAATCGATGGACATCCATTCCGCCAACGCCACTCCCAGGATAGCCTCCAACTCCACGTTCATCAACTCGACTCCTTCGAGGTCGGTCTGCGCGTTGTGATACACCGGCTGCATGAACATCGCGCCGAAGGAATAGGTAATCTTTTCATCGACGATGCCAGTAAATGTTAACCCTATTTCCGGGCCGATCTGAACAGAATCCTGAAGGGCGCGAAGCTCCAGAAGATCGGCCGTCGCGTCGTTGTCATCGATCACGTAGCCGTTTCGCACGAAGGTCTCCCACGCGCCGAAACCGGCCCTTGCCTCAAGCCTCATCCTCTTGTTGGAGATAGGGGCCGCGAACATGCCGAGGCTCTCCTTGAGGGTCGACGGCGCGAACGCATCGGTGAGATCGATCTTATTGCCGGCGCTCACCGTGTGCACGCGGTCATGGCCCGCGTCTATCACGTTGCCGTCCGCGTCGATGGGATTTCCCGCGTCGCTGAACTGAAGATCTTCGATCACTCCGAGCTTCAGGACATTGGTGTCACCGGCGCGGATATCGTACCCCGGAAGCATGGCGGTGTTCACGCGGAACGATACGAACGGCCCGAGCCAGGGGGCCGAGGGAAGATGGTAGAGGTACGACGTCTTGAAGTCGATGGAGTCCAGGCTCTTGACCACCGCATCCGCGACCTCTGTGCGGGAGAATCCGAGCTGCATCTTGAGGCTGTTGAGCCACTCGTGCTCGCGGTTGTCGCTCAGATATCCTATCCCGCTGTTGAGAAGGTACCCGAAGTTGTAGATCACTCCGTCCGAAGTGCCCGGAACGTTCTTCGTCTGGCCCAGGGCGAAGTTGCCGGACAGCACCAGCAGGGGGTGCCAGCCGGGTTCGATCTCATCATCCACTGCGGAGGCTGACGAGGGCAGCATGTTGTCGTCTTCGTCCTCGTCATCCTGTGCATTCGCGCCCGATGACCCCGATACAACGATGGCCGCAAGCAGGATTCCAATTAGAATCAGTTCCCTTCGCATGTTGTCTCCTGTTCGTGGTGATATCATCAGTCTTCAATAACAGTTGAAAACAGATCATAAAAGGACTTGTCGGCGGGTGTCTTCAGGCGCTTCAGATTCACGTAGGTCTTCTTTTGGCCCGAGTCGATGGTGACGATATCCCTGTGAAAACTCACGGCGGGGTTTCGCCTGCCCTGGTGAAAGAGACTGTCACCCCAGTACCCACTGGGGACCGGAATATCCATCAGGTGCAGGAGGGTCGGCGCCAGATCCAGCTGAGATGTCAGGGTGTTGTTGTTGAATCCGGGCAGCTCCCGGGGCGAAAGCAGGATGAAAGGGATCTTGCCCAGGGAGGCCCTGGTGTAGCCGGGTATCGCGCGCGTGACCGCGTTGGGAGGACAGGAGTGATCTGCGGTGATGACTACCAGGGTATCCTTCGTGTACAGACCCTTGTCCCCGAGGCGCTCTATGAATCTCTTCAGATCGTGGTCTGTATGGTGAACGGCCATCATGAAATTGCGTGCGCGCCCGAAGGTCTTGTTGAAATCAGGGGGCAAAGCAGGGTACTTCAGGTGCTTGAAGTGCCGTTGCCCATGGAGGGGGTGGGTGTCGGTTCCGAGGGCCGAGATAAAGATCTTCTTGTTCCTGTTTTTGTCCAGAAAATCCACGATCTCGTCGTACAGGACACGATCCTCCAGGCCCCATCCGTAGATGTATTTCTTGAGATCGGGCCGTCGGAAGAAGTCCTCCCGTGCCTGGATCCGGTCGAAGCCCCACTTCTTGAAGACGATGTTCTCGTTCGCGAAGAACTTGGACGCGCTCCTGATGAAATGGTTCTCAAAGCCGTTTTTCCTCAATATCTTCATGAGGGAATTTCGGTCCCCCGTGAGTTTTTGAATGTTGTAATTGGGGTGGCTGCTGTACAGGACCGTCAACCCCTGCAGGGTCGGCGATCCCGACGTCATCATGTTGTTGAAGGTATGGGCGCGGACCTCGTCGGAGCAGAGCCAGGGCGTGACCGGAAGTTTCATTTCGGGGTTGTAACAGTGCATGAAATCCAGGCTCAGGGACTCGGAGAAGATGATGATGACCCGCCTGAATTCCTCCAGGTTCAGATCCTCGTAATCGCGTTTGCCGATGGGGAGCCGGTATCGCCGGATTGTTTTTTCGAAGGGCTTGATGTCGTCGGATACTGTGTAATCACGCGACAGAAGGTTGTATGCCTTCATGTACTTGAGGTAGGTATCCGAGCCCTTCATGGTGTAGAGATTTTCGAAGAAGCCGCGCAGAACTATGTCGTTGACGAAGCTCGCCGCCGGGTTCTGGGCGCAATACTCGAGCTGAGCGTTCCTGAACACCATGATGACCTTGTCCAGGCGCTCGTCCGATTTCTTGAGATCCGATATGTGTCTCGGAATGTGGGACAATCCGATAGCCGCGCCAAGCAAGGCCCATCTGATAATGGCCTTCCATGAACAGGTGACGGCGATCCGTCTGATCGGGTACCGGAGGAGCGCCGCAGCAGCGACAAAGACGGCGGCTATCAGAATCGAGCGGGCGCTCACGAAGCCGGCCAGGCTGTACGGCGTGATGAGAGAGAAATGATGAAGTTCGAGCAAGGTGCTGCTGAAGTAGTAGACAAGGGTGTTCACCGCTATGAGGTTAAGGTAGAGGATGGAGAAGACCATCGACGGAGCAGTCTTCTTGAACACTCTCAGGAGGAACAGGTTGCCGGTGAAAAGCACCGCAAAATCAAAAACGTACTTTTCAATGAAGTAGAGGGCGACCGTGTGGTCGGTTACCTTGAACTCGTGCTTGTAAAGCACCACGCTCATGAAGGTCAATTGGACTACCGAATACAGAGCGAGAAGAGCGAAGAACGGCCGGTTTGGAGACGGCTTGAGGAAAGCAAAGATCGCTATTGACGACTTGGTGAGCATGTTCATTTGGTATGGACCGTGAATTTCGAGTCATTTATATTGTGTCTTCGTTTTCTGTCAACATGAGCAAGCAAGGACGCGTGTGAAACGAACAGTCCGAACGATTGCGTTGAGCTTTCCGGTCATGCTTCTGCTGACGGTTTACGTGGGCGATTTCCACCGGGATCCTTTCGAGACCACACCCGTCTTCTTCGCCATCCTGCTCTTGTGGGCCCTGTCCATCGGACTCCTCTGGCTCCCGGAGACGCAGTCGAATACAGGGGACGTTGAGGCGGGCGATTCGCCAGGCGCGGGGTTCTGGGCAAGGGGCGCGGTTGCGTGGTGGATACGGGGGGCCGCGGTGGTCGCGGCCGGGCTTCTGTGGGTTCTACTGTCAGATCGAACCTACCAGGGGATGCGCCTCTATCCCAGGCTCGACACCGGTATTTACGTTGTTCTGGGGCTGTGCGCCGCTTCCCTCGCGCTGTTGCTGGCGCGCCCACCGAAGCCCATCATCGCTCTGGGAGTTCTGGTGGTCGCCGGTCTCAGCGTGAGGGCATGCGGGCTCTGGCAGTGGGAGATCAACCCGGCGAGGCGCGACATGCTCGCCCTCGTCATGAGCGCCCTGGACACATTTCTGTCAGGTGAAAACCCATACGGTCTTCATCAGATGCAGGTGGGCTCCGAGGTTCCGCTCACGTATCCGCCCGGGCTCTGGCTCGCCCATCTCCCTCCCCATTTACTGGGATTGGATGTCCGATGGGCCGGCTGGCTCGCAGACGGGATCGTCGTGCTTGCAATAGGCGGGATCTGCATTCGCAACAAGATGAGATCAATCGGACCGCTCTTTCTCGCTCTCGCCGCCTATCTCTTTCTTCCCGACATACACTGGAACGGGATCTACGCGGAGCCGAACGTGGACTGGGCTGTGATTGCCTTGCTGTGCGCGGCGGTCATGTGGGGCCGCCCGTTGGCGGTGGGAGGGCTCATGGGGCTGGCGCTCGCCATGCGACCCTTCAACCTGATCCTTCTTCCCTTCCTCGCGATCTGGCTAATCCGTCATCACGGGGTCAGGGTCGCTTTCCGGTCCATGCTTGTCGCAGGCCTCGTCGCGGCGGCGTTCTTCACGCCCTTCGTGCTGGCGGACCCGGACTCCTTCTACGCGGGAACGGTTCGCTGGCTTCTCGACTACGGACCCGCGCACAACAAGTGGTTCTGGGGAATGCTCGGCTGCTCCGGACAGATGTACAAGCATCATCTGGCGCACTGGCTGGTGCCGATGCAGCTGGGAGGTGTCGCCCTTCTGCTGGGCCTGGCCGCCTGGAAGATGAAGACCACTCGCGGGTTGATGGCATTCTGGGCAGTGGTCTACGCGGTGTTCGTGGCCTTCAACTCGATCATCTGGATGAGCTTCTGGATAGGGGTCTGTGTCATCGCGATGGCCGGGACCGCCGCGACGGATGAAAAATGGAGCGAACCTGCCGGGCGAGGCCGAACCGTGGCGAAATCCCGCCGATGGCTTGTGTTCGAGGTGGGCGCCGCCGTCGTCGTCGCCGCCTCGGCATTGCTGATCCTCACGGCTCTCGAGAACCACTTCAGCGAGGACGGCATCGAGGAGGCGAAGAAATACGTCGTCGAGGAGATCGAGACCGGCGAGCTGGTGCTCGATCGCAGCGGGTACAGAGTGGCGTTCATGAAGACGCCGTTTATCTTTCGGTCCGGCGAGTTGCCGGGGGAGGTCGGGCTTGCGTCGGATCCGTTCTCGGGAGTCCTGCCCCGTCGAACCGCAATTTCCCCGATGGGGTACGAGAAGATATGGGTGGTCGAGAGGTACGGGCTCTTTCGCGAATTCGAAGATCTTTACCTGGGAACGAAAGGCACGGGAGGGCCGTACGAGATCGGTCACGAAAGGAATTTCGGCCACTACAGGGTCGTTCGACTGGACAGAAAAGCAAGGGGAGATCGAATCGAGCTTTCCGACAATATGGACCGTCTCATGGTTTGCGCCCGGACGGCAAAGGGGACGGTGCGCGGAGAATGGAGCGGCGATCGATGGCTGTTCGGGGGCAGGAGCGGCTGGCGGAGGGTCAGAGCCCAAAAGGAGAGGTTTCGGAGGATTCCCCGAAAGCTGATATGGGCGCACCCGTGGAAGGATGCGGCGCTGGATATCGGGATGCCGCTGGACGGCTCGTGGAGATGGGTGACATTGTACGGCGGACTCAAGGACAGGACGCCTCAATGGGGGAGGGCGCCGGTCGTGGTCGTGGTCAAGGCGGACGGGAGAGTGCTCGGGGAGAAGATCTTTCCAAACGCACCCGGGCTGTCAGGAAGATCGTTCGCGCTTGGCGCCGATGCGACACAGATTACTTTTGAGATAAGCACCACGGACAACGCCCGGAGGCATTTTCTTTTTGACGCGTCGTTCAGCAGATGAAACCACATCTCGGCCCTCTGTAGCAAACCATGGGTTTTCTCATGGTTACATTCACCATGGCGGTCATGGTAAACTGTCGCAGTTCATTGGATTTGGCCGGGGGAAACATGGCGAAAAAAAGAACGAAGCGTGGTCGGTTGCTGCTGGTCGATGACGATGAGTTGATTCGCCGCGCGGTCACCAGGCTGCTTGGCAATAAATATGATGTAGCCTGCGCCGCAAGAGGCGACGAGGCCCGCTACCTGCTCAACAACGAACCGAAGGATCTCGTTCTACTTGACATAGATCTCGGCAAGGGCTTTCCGACCGGGCTCGACTGCCTGCGCTGGATTCCAGAGACCGGCCACACGGGCACGGTATGTATGCTGACTGCATTCCTGTCGCCCGAGCTGCTGCACGAAGCGTTGCTTTCGGGCGCGGACGATTACCTTATCAAGTGCGGCGACTGGCGGTTGCGTTCCGAGGTAGACCGGCTGGTCGATCTGGGCCGCCTGCCGCCGGAGCGACGGCCGCGCTACGAAACGATAGCCGACCCAGGGACGATGCGCACGCTGGGGATGAACGTCAAACAGATCGCAGTGCTGATAAAAATGCT
>JAUXHN010000134.1 GCA_030621515.1 Deltaproteobacteria bacterium
GCTCCTCCGCTGGGCGAGTGCTCCCTCCCGTGGGCATGGCCCACCTCGTGGATCATTGTGCAGGCGGTCATCTGCCCGGAGAACCCGAGTCCGATGCTACCACGCAGGGACGCATCGTACGGAGACTCCACAAGGTTGCTCAGGCCCACAACGCATCCCCCGGGGCAAAAAGCTTCGAACGAATCGGCGGGCGAGACGATCCCGTAGTAATACTCTTCGGGAGCGGCTCCCCATTGCCCCCTCAGGTTGGTGATGGCGTTGAGCAGCTCACCCCACCCCTGCCCTCCGGCACCGATACCTCCGCTCCATGGGAAGGGATCCGCAATAGTAAACTCGATATCGTGTACCGGGTACTGTGTGATGAACTCATTGTAATAAAACTCGAGCTGTGTGTCGCTCGTGTCCGGCAGTCTGCCGGAGCCGTCCGCGTCGTATTGAACGGGGATAAGGACAATCCTGAGCGGATCTCCGATTTCCACGGCGTCCAGATCGAACGCCTCGCCGTCCTTCGGCCACTGGCCCTCGTCGTCGGCGCCGCCGGCGCTCACGTTCTCTTCGGCTTCCCTTATGGAAACATTGATAGATAGGTTTTCCGTAACGAGGTCTCCGGGAATATCCAGGTTGAGGGTGTTGGTCAGGGTTGCAATATCGGAGTTGAAATCGACCGCGTACAGTTTCTCGATCGGACACGGATCGTTGCCGAGCTGGTTGGCATCGTACAGGTCCACTCGCACATAGACGGATCGGTTGACCCACTCGGTCTGTCTCTGGACATGCACCCGCAACATCGCGTCCTTGCCGGCGATCACTTCGCCGCTGCCCGCAGCCACATCCTCGCCGTTCTCCATCAGCTGAGTGCGAACACCCTGGTAGATGTCCACATTGGTGATGGCAATACCCCCGGCAAGGTCATGGGAGAGAATGGTGCAACCCTCGCCCGTCTTGAAACTGCGATCATCCTTGCAACCGGAGGACACGCAAAACGCAGAAGCCAGGACAATCGACAACAGGATCTCTCGTAATTTCAATTGGTGCCTCCTCGTGTCCCCCCGCGCCGATGCCGAAAATATACACCTGTACATTGTACGTGTATTCCGACATTCAATCAGTAGAAAAAAAAATAGAAGAAATTATGGAGAAGAGATGTCCGTCATTGCCTTGGCACGCATCTCGGGGGTACCGCCGGAGATCTGGACGATAGTGGAGCCGAATAGCCTGCACGCGTTGGGGTCGTTCCCCTTCATGGCGTCGTAGGCTGCATTGGCGAACATGGGGTTGTACTCCATGATCATGATGGTCATCGTCTTGGGCGGCGCGGTCATGAGGGTGGTGGTGGTGGCGTTGCCCGCCGCGACCACGTTGGGCTGCATCATCCACTGCCAGCCGCCGGCCTGTAGCTTGGCCGTGGCAGCCGCGCCGGTCATACTTCCTGCGGCCGCAGCTGCGCCCGGGTCGCCGCCGAAGGGGTTGCAGGCCGCCAGGCCGACACATATCGCGATGATGGAAAGTACACGGGTGGGTGTCATTTCTGTCCTCCTTGTTACTGGTTGGGTTATTTACAAATTGGGGCAAAATATACGTTATCAGTCATTCACTGACAAGGGCGTCGGCGAGCAGCTCCGAGAGGAACTCCACCTTCACTCCGACGTCGTAGTGCTCGTTGAGGTCCGACAGCTGGGTGTGGCAGTTCTCGCAGGCGGTGCAGAGCACCTTGGCCCCCGTGGCCTTCACCTGATCGACCTTCACACTGGACGATTTCATCCTGAAGTCCTTCTCCCCCATGGCCACCAGGCCTCCGCCGCCGCCGCAACACCAGTTATCTTCCCTGGTCGGGGTCATCTCGACGAAGTTGTCCGTCAGCTGCTCGAGCAGGTAGCGCGGCTCGTCGTAGATACCGCCGTTGCGAGCCATCTGACACGGGTCGTGGTAGGTGACCCCGCCCTCGATCTTCGACTTGTCCAGTTTAATGCGGCCCTCCTTGACGTACCGGGCGAACAACTCCACGACGCTGACTACCTTGAACGGGTGATCGCCGGTCATGTACTTCATCACGCGATAGGCGGTGCCGCATTCGCAGATGGCCACCTCCTTGACGTTGAGCCGGGTGGCCTCGTCGATGATCCGGCGCGCGATGACCTTCGTTTTGGCGGGATTTCCGGCAAAGGCGCCGAAGTTGACCGCCTCGAAGTAACTCAGGCTCCACTTTTCCTTCGCCGCGTTCATTACAGCCGCCGCCGGGATTATGGAGTGCTTGCCCGCGAGAGCGACGTATAAAACGTTGGCGTCCTGGGCGCCGATGGGGATTGCGTCTTCTCCCGCCTCGCTCTTCCACTTCTCGATGACCTCCGCCTCCAGGTTCTTGACACCCTGCTCGAAGTTTTCCCTGGTATCCTCGATGGTCTCGGCCTTGGCGATGGACATATCCGCGAGCATGTTGAGCACCACGGGCGTCATCCCGGCGGTGTTCACCAGGTGCTTGGCTATGCCCTGGATCTGCTGGGTGTCGATGCCGAACGGACAGACGGTCATACAGCGCCGACAACCGGTGCACGAATAGGCCGCGTCCAGGACCTGCTGCATCCACTCGTCGGTGAACTCAACCGCCTCGTTCATACCCGGAGCGATCCTGCCCGACAGCTTGAAGTACCTGTCGAAAAGCCGCCGCACCACCTGGGCGCGCCCCACCGGGGTGTACCTGGTCTCCGGCATGGACTGGTAGGCGTGGCAAGAGTCGATGCACGTTCCGCAACGGGTGCAGCCGTCCATGTAAAGCCTCACGGCGTTGGTGAGTTTCTCCGAAAAGGCGTCCAGAAGTTCCTGTTTCTTCTTGTCGTCCATATCTAGACCCTCCGAAACCGGTTGAGCGCCACGGTGAAGAAGGCGTGCATGATCTTGGAGAAGGGCAGCACCATCATGAACAAGTTGGCGAGGAAGATGTGGATGGCCACCACCACGTAATGGGAGCCGTAGAGGGTATCCGCAGGATCCTCGAAGGTGAAGTGCAGCAGTCCGTCCAGGTAGGTTCCGAAGTCCTGCTTGGTGATGACAAACCCGTCCTCGCTCCAGGAGTTGCCCCAGCTGATGGTGTCACCGGTCAACACCGTGAGGAGCAGCAGGAACAGCAGCAGGTAATCCGCCGGCACGGAGACCTCGCGGACCGGGCTCGCGAAACGCCGCAGCAGGAAATATGTGACAGAGATGGTCACGGCAACCCCGACCGCGCCCCAGCCGAGCATGTGCGGCGAGTCTTTCGGCATGATCGATATCTGGGGCAGCAGATCCAGGTGCGAGAGGATCAGGGCCCCGAAGGCGGCGTGGAAGAGCATCAGGAATACCCAGAACCGGGGCTTTGACTTTCGCACGGTTGGCATGGTGAAGCTCTCCCACAGAGCCACGAGGGGCGCGGCCTTGCGCTCCGGAAAGATCTTGAGGGTGTGAGGATGAGCGGGCGCCCGGAGCACCATTACGATGCGTGCGATGACGCCCAGCACAAGCCATACCACGGCCAGATAAACCATAGGCACCGTGATCACATAGAGAATCCTGTCCACCATGGCAGATTGTCTTTCGTTTTATTTGAGGCGTTTTACATAGATCTTGATGGGATCTCCCTGGACGGTCTCCAGTACTTCATTGCCAGTGGACTTGGCCCACGCCGGAAAGTCGGAAATGGAACCGGGATCGGTGGTCAGGACCTCGATGATCTGTCCCACGCTCACCGAGCCGATCTCCTGGCTCATCTTCACCACCGGCATCGGACAGGGCAGCCCCTTCAGGTCCAACGTTTTTGCGACATCATGGTTGCTCATCTCACTTCTCCTTCTCTTCAGGAAATTATCATCTGTATGCTGGACTCCTGAGCCTCGGCCAGGAAGGTGGCGACACCGCAGAAGTCCATGTTCGGGTAATCGATCAGCTCCTCGCGCTTGAAGCCCATGAGACCCATGGACATCTCGCACACCTTTATCTCAACGCCCGTCATCTCCGCGATCTCGAACAACTGGTCCAGGCTGGGAGCGTTCTTCTTCTTCATCAGTCCCTTGAGCATGGAGGTGCCCATGCCCGCCATGTGCATCTGGGAGAGCTTTGTCTTGTTGCGACCTTTGGGTAGCATCCAGCCGAACATTTTGGACATGAAGTCCTTGCCTCCGACCTTCTTCTTGGGATCGCGCAACGCCGCAGTTCCCCAGAAGGTGAAGAACTGAACCACCTTCATCCCCATGGCGGCGGCGCCCGTCGCGATAATCATTGCGGCCAGGAGCTTGTCCAGATCGCCGGAGAGCACGATCATGGCCAGTTTGTTCTCCTTGCCCGCGGGCATGGCGTCCACCTTCGCCCTGAGTTCGGCCAGTTGGGTTTCGACATCGGCGCTCATTATTCTCTCCTCTTCAATCCGCTTGTGCGGTCTGTTGAACTATTTTCTCTTGCAGCTGGCCACACATTTGATGAGGTCGTTCATCCTCGGCTCTGCCAGGGTGTAACGGGAGATCCCCTCCTCCCGGTACGTCTCGACGAGGCCGCTCATCCTCAGGATGCGCAGTTGCTGGGATACCAGCGCCTGCTTGGTATCCAGCCTCTCGGCCATGTCGGAGACGCGTTCGTTGGACTGGCAAAGAAGGTCGATAATCCGCAGCCTCAACGGATGCGCCACAGCCTTCAACACATCGGCAATTTGCTCGGCGTTTTCGCCGTTGACCCTGGTCTTGCCGCTCCCATTTTTCTTTAATCGTGACATATTGTGAATAGTATTATCACTATATTGGGATATAGCAAGGTGAAATTTATAGAAAGTTCATAGACTATGTGTTTTTTCTTCAAATGGACCCGTCCAGGGCATAACTTGACTAGACTTTCCCTATAACTTCCCTGATAAATGAGTCTGGCACCCTTTGATAAATGAGTCTGGCACCCCTTACTCAAGCACGACCTGGAGGTGATTTATGGGTCGCTACCCATTGGCACTGGCATTATCCGCAGGAATAGCGGGCTTATTGCTCGGTTGCAACGAAGACCCCGCCGGGGGATCAGACATACCGGACGCGTCGACCAACGAAAACCCGGACGCGGCACCCGATGATTGTGTTGCGGGCACTCTCCTCCCCTGTACATGCCCCGACGGCGAGAAGGGTTACGCCGAATGCGTGGACGGCAGCTGGGCCGAATGCGATTGCGAAGAGGGTGAATTCCCGATGTTCTGCGGACTGTGCCACGGGGATTGGGACTATCCCGCTCCACCCAAAGACATCTCGGGAAACACGGAGACCAGCGTTGTCACTGTGGGCGCCCACAGGGCCCACCTGGAGGAGAGCGACTGGCACCGGCCGGTGGAGTGCGTGGACTGCCACGCGGTCCCCAAAAAGATGGAGTCCCCGGGCCACATCGATCCTTCACCGGCGGACCTCACCTTCGCAAAGGTCTCCATCGCCGACGGAGCGTCACCGCAATTCGATCGCACCATTGCCACCTGCGCGGGAACCTACTGTCACGGTTCTACCCTGATAGGGTTCGCTTCTGCGGATCCGGTATGGACCGACGATGACGGATCGCCCGGAACGTGTGGCTCTTGCCACAGCCTGCCTCCTGGTGGAAGTCATCCCACGGATACAGAGTGTGAAAACTGTCACGGCAATGTAGTCGGCGCCGGAAACGAGATTATCGCACCGAACCTTCATGTGGATGGGATCGTGCAGTTCTCCGGTGACGGGTTGAGCTGTAATACCTGCCACGGCGGCGCCCAGAACGCGGCGCCTCCGGTTGACACCTCCGGCAACACAGATCCCACTATTCCCACCGTGGGCGCTCATCAATCTCACCTGGGCACGAGCACCTGGCACCGGGAGGTGCAGTGCAACGACTGCCACGAGGTTCCCGAGTCACTGGAGGATTGTCACAACGACGGCCCCCCTGCGGAGCACGTCTGGAGCACTCTATCGAGCGCCGACGGAGCTAGCCCGTCATACGACTCGTCCACCTCCACTTGCATCAACACCTATTGTCATGGCGCCACCCTGGCGGCCGGCGGAGACAATCCGGATCCCCAGTGGAACGTGGTGGCGAGTGGGGAGGTGGTCTGTGGTGATTGCCACAGCATCCCCCCCTGCACCGGTCACCCGGGATCGGGGCCGTGCGCCCCATGCCACGATCAGGTGTACGACGGCACCGACTGGGTCAACCCACAGCTACACATCGACGGTCTGATACAAGTTATCGACGACCTGCCCTGCGGGGCCTGCCACGGAATGCCCCCGGCCGCGCCCCACAACGGATTCACCGACTGCGCACTGTGCCACGGCATGGTCTGGGACGGCACCGACTGGGTTGACGAATCCCTCCACGACAACGGCGTCGTGGATGTCTCGGGGTCATGCAATGTTTGCCACGGCAACCCCCCGACCCTCGCGAATCAGGATTTCCCCGGGGGCGGCGGAGCTCACGAGAAGCATGTGACCGACCTGGGTATGACGTGCGATGTCTGCCACGGGCACAACGGCAGCGGCTCTACCCACGCACCCCTGGGCTCAGCCACCGTGGATCAAGTCAACGTGGATATCGCGTTTGACCTGAGCGTTTCATATCCCGGCGGCACAACCATGGATAACGGCCTGACCACGTTCTTCAGCCACAATGGAGGAAACCCCACTTGCAACGTGGGATGTCATAACCCGGTGGTGGGCGATACGGCCTCCCTGGGGCACCAGGCCACCTGGACCGATACAGAGATCGCCTGCAGCGATTGTCATGAACAGCCCGGTCTGAACCTGCCGGTCAACCACCCCGTGAGCGGCACCACCGCTCAGATCAGAGCCAATTGCTCCGAGTGTCACGATCATTCCACACACACGACAGGCACAATAGCACTCGCGGATCCGGACCCGAGCGACGGAATCGATCCCTCGGCCACCTCGGTTGCCACCGACCTGTGCAAGACATGTCACGATGGGGGATCCGGAACCTATTTCGGCGGCCTTTCCGCCGTGGACATGAGCGCCGCCTGGACCGCTCCTTCCGCCCACGAGGACAACAGCGCACCGTGCACGAGCTGTCACGGCTATCACGGGGGAGCCGGAGAACTGGTGGCGAACCCGGAGGAAACGGCTTGCGCGACCTGTCACCCGACAGTGGTCGCCGAGATGTCTCTGAGTGGCGCCTACTCGAGGCACAAGGTTGTGGACTCGGAGCAATCGACGGGACTTCTGGAGTGCGTGACCTGCCACGAACCACACACGGTAGACGATAACCCCTGGATACCCGTGACTGATCCGGACAACGGAAACCTCGTGGCGGCCGCCGATGTACCGAGCGATCACTTCTCCACCGCCGGCAGCGACACGACAGCCTTCTGCCTGGACTGTCACGACGGCACCTGGACGGGTGCGACTGACATCGCCGCAGAGCTGGCGAGCGTCTGGACCGTCACCTCCCAGTTCTTCCGGGGCGGAGCCTCCGACAGAAACATGCATATATCCCACGTTCAGACCCACGGGTTCGCCTGTACTGAGTGTCACAACTCCCACTCCAACACGGGAACATCGGGGCTCAATCGCGGCCACTTGCTGTACAACTACATCACCGTCAACATGTTCCCCTATACAGGTAAGTTCTCCTGCGGAATCTCGGGCGGTCCCGTCGACTGTCATCATTGAAGCATTTGATCCTGTACATTTGATCCCGTACCCTTGAAAAATGAGTCTGGCTCCCCCCCCCGATAGGCAGCGACTGATGCGTACCCTCGGCAAGTTCCTTCCATACGCTCTTGTCCTCGCCCTGCTCTCATACTCCTGGATGTACGACTCGATGACCGTCCCAAACGAACGCTCCAGGGTGTACGCGGTCGCCGCCATGGTGGACGACGGATCCCTTGCCGTGGACGCACAAGTAAAAAGGTGGGGAAAGACCCTGGATGCAGCGTACCGGGACTCGCGCACATACAGCGACAAGGCCCCCGGCTCCGCCCTGTTGGGCGCGGCGGTCTACTCCCTCGCGGCGTTGCTCACCGACACCGAGAGTTGGAGTGCCGCGGATATGATCAACACCATGCGCACCTGGCTCATGATCCCTCTGGGTTTACTGGGATTCGCCCTCCTTCGACGTCTTCTCGGAAAACAAGGCCTGTCCCCACCGACCGTGGAGATCGTTTCACTCGGTTGGATCCTCGGCAGCGCAGCCTTCCATTACAGCACCGCCTTCTACGGTCACCAGATCGTCGCGGTGGCTCTACTCGCCTCAATCAGTCTCATCGAAGACTCCGCAGACCGCCAAGGCGGCCTCTCCCGCGCCAGGATGACCGCCGCCGGTTTTCTATTGGGGTTCGCATGTCTGACGGAGTATCAGTCCGGGCTACTCGGCATCCTTTGCGCCGGCTTCGTCTTCTTCTCCCACCGTCGCGGGTTTGTTGCGATCCTACTTTTCGCGGCTGGGGCGGCCATCCCCATCGCCGCCTTGCTCATCTACAACAACGAGGCCTTCGGCTCGCCCTTTACCCTCCCCTACCACCACCTTTCGGAGAAAATGCAGAACTCCCACAGCGCAGGCATCGCCGGCGTGTCCTTCCCCCCGAAGTTCACCAGAGTCGGCAATCTCATCATCTCCCTCCATCGAGGTGTTGTGCCCACCTCGCCCTTCTTCCTGCTGGCCCTGCCGGGCTGGTGGGCAATGTGGAAAAGGAACAAACGCTCCCTGGCCCTCTTCACTCTCCTGGCCTTCGTCCTGTACTGGGGCTGGATCTCCTGCGCTCGCATCTGGCACGGGGGCTGGGCGTTCGGACCGAGGCTCATGGTTCCGATACTCGGCGCCCTCGCCATCCCCGCCGCCCACGGGTTCGAACACATCGGAAAGAAACGACACCTCTGGGCCCCGGCCCTGGGCCTCTTCCTGGCGGCCATCGCATACAACCAGGCGGTCCATCTTGTGCTCCCGGAGATCTCACCGAGCGCAAGGAACCCGTTGCTTGACGTGGTGGTCCCGGCCATTGCCGCCGGGCGGCACACTCCGAACCTTCTGTCAGTTCACCTGGGTGCCCCGTGGGCGCTCTCCCTCTGCGCAGGAGTCGCTCTTTCCCTCGCAGCCATGCTCCATGTGACTCTGGTGGGCGTCAAACGAGAACCCACATATATGGGCCGTGTTCGAAAGGGCCTCATCGCCTGGTCCATCCTGATTCCCCTGGCGACGGCGATTCTCCTCTTCGGACCGTCCATGAGCTAGCCGCGTTAGCTCCCCAGCCTTCTCTTCAAACCGAAACGTAGCGCGTCCAGCGCAACCTTCGAGATCTTCAGCGGGTTGACGATTTTGGAGGAGCCCGATCTGCGTGGCTTGCATTCGATCTGCGTCATCGTCGTCGTGAGCCCTCGCTCGATACCTCTCTGGATCAATTCGAAGCTGAAGAAGAAAGTGGCGGCGTCGATGGACGGACCGATCTCCCTGGCGGCCTCGGTGGGGAAGAGGTAGAGCCCCTCCAGACGAAACCGTATGCCCGTCATCGCCCTGAGGAACAGGCGGAAGGATCGGCTGAGGGCCCCTCGCAGAAAAGACTCACGGCCGCCTTTGTAGGTTGTCAATACAATGTCCCCATCGCCAAGGCAGGGGATCATCACGCCCAGCTCTGTCGCGGGGATCTGTCCGTCTGCAGCGTTGAATGTGAAATACTCTTTTGTCGCGGCGTCTATTCCGGTTGCGATACCTGCGCCCATCCCGCGATTTGTCTCGTGTCGAAGAAGGCGTATTCGGCCATCCTGACGGTTGTGTTCCAGCACTACCTGCGCGCTGTTGTCGGTGCTCCCGTCGTCGACGACGAGGATCTCCCAATCGTCGATAGCGCTCATCAGGAACGCTCGCGTCTCGCGCAGCGTGTCAGCGATGTTCTCCTCTTCGTTGTACATGAGGATGGTCACTGTCAGAGATGGTGAAGGTTTTCTCATGTAGAGCACTATAGCAGGAGCTTGCGGTATTTCTAAGAGTTGAGGGTTGGAACATTTCGGAAAGGCGGTTGTCCAAAATATCAGGAGCCTCGAGAGGAGCGGGAACTCAAGAGGTATTCCCGAATAAAAGAACGTCGGCAAATTGTGTTCTGTAGATCAGAGCGATCAGGAGGCGTGCATCATGAGAACAGAAAAGCTATTTTTTCTTTTGGCCTTTTGGGCGGCATTATTTCTGCTGGCCGGGAGCTCGACGGCGGCTCCAAAGAATCCCAAGTTCAAGACGACGAACGTTACCCTGTACGATTGCGGCCTCGCTCAGATAGAGAAACAGGCGACAGTGCGCGGCGCTCAGACATTGGAGATAGACGTCACCCTCGCCCACCTGGACGATCTCCTTGCGAGCCTGGTCCTGGCAACGGACGACTCAGTCCGCGTCAAGGGCGTCAACTATCCGATGGTCCGAAACCTCGGGCAGGCGATTGCGTCGAGCGGAATGGCGAATGCCCTGTCTTCGGACGAGGACATGGACGCGCTCACGATGCCGGCCGGTGTTCCCGGATACATGAAGGCGCTGGTCGGGATGAACGTGACGGTTGAACGAAAAGGCAAGAAATCGATCTCCGGAACCGTGCTCGCCTGCGTGGACGAAACCGGGCATGGCGCCATGAGGAGGGTCGAGAAGAGCAACGGAGACGTGGTTGAAGAGGCTCCCGCGAGCACCCTGGTCATGGTGACTAAGGACGGCGCCATGTCCTGGATACCGGTGGATGAGATCTCCGTCATCTCACCTGCCTCCGGGCGCGAAGCGACAGCAATGAGTGACTTTGCCATTGCGCTCGGGAAGGCCAACGGCTTCACCGAGACGGTCATCGAGTTGACCACTTCGGCCGGCTCGAAGGGCAAGCTGGCGGCGGCGTATATTCGCCAGATGCCGCTGTGGAAGACCGTCTACAAGGTCACCGCGCAGGACGACAACGTCACCCTGGAGGCCTGGGCGGTAGTTCACAACGACACCGGTGAAGACTGGAACGATGTGGAGATGACCCTGGTCTCCGGGCTGCCCAAGTCGTACGTCTTTTCGGTCGCGTCGCCCAGGTACGCCGAGCGGGAGACCCTCTTCCCCGAAGAGGAGGGGGGCATGATGCCCCAGCTGGGCGCGCGGACTCCCGACTCGTTGCTCTACGACTTCGAGGGTCTCCTGATCGGTGAGAGCTTCGGGTACGGCGGCATGGGGATGTCGGGCACCGGGAGCGGCGGCGGCGGCAGTGGAATGGGTATAGGCAGCATGCAAGGCCGGGGCGTGGTGGGTCACGGTGGGCAGGTAGTATCCTCCGAGCGTACCAGCTCTCTCCTCGATGTCGGGGACCCCGCGGCGGAGGAACAGATGGTGGCGCAGGTGGAGGGGGAGATTTCCACCTACAAGGCCATGAACAAGGTGAGCATCCCCGCCGGAGCGTCGAGCCTGGTGCCGGTAGTTCGCAAGAAGCTCGACGGGGGCTCGTTCACCCTGCTGGAGTCGGGGAGGGATCCCGCGACCTGTGTTCGGGTCGTAAATGGGACGGGCCTTGTGCTGCAAGGCGGCATGGCGAGCTTCTACATCTCGGGGAGGTTCAGGGGGCAGGCGGATCTCTGGAGGACCGAGCCCGGTGACATCGGTGTGTGGTGTTTCGGCGAGGATCCCGACGTGACCTTCGAGCGCGACGTCAAGGTGAAACAGGTGCGCGAGATGCTCGAGTGGAAGGGCGGGCAATTATGGTCTCACAACCTGAAGCATACTACCCATCAGTACACCGTTACGAACAAGGCCGGTCAGCCGAGGAAGATCGCTCTGGACGTGCGGCACATCGAGAACGGTCGCGTGGTCTCTCCCAAAACGGTGCTGGATACGGATATGGACAACCGAAAGCTGTACATCTTCGAGATTGCCGGACGCATAGATGAGATCAAGGAGATCCTCGTCGAAGAAGGCGTCATGACGAACGTGCCCATAACGATAGAGAAGCTGTGGGAGTTGTCTCAGGTCAAGTCCATCCCCAAGAAGCAAAGGGACGTATTGTTGACGGCGCGTAACTTCCTGGTCAAGGAGGCGCAGATGATCAAGCGGCGCAATAAAGACGTAAAGCTCGCAGCGGAAAAGGAAGCCGAGGTCCGGGATTGTCGCGCGACCCTGGCGGTTATTCCGTCAATCAAGGGGCGATCGAAGTCGGTGGAGAAGATTCTCACAAGGCTCGTCGCGGCGCAGAACAAGATCGTGGACTACAATGACAATGCCCGAACTCTGGGGTTGAGGATCAAAAAGGCTCACAAACACGCGATCGACTCGCTGAAAACACTGATTCGCAAGCCCTTGCGAATGCCAAGTGAAGGATCTTGACGAAGGGGGTCT
>JAUXHN010000245.1 GCA_030621515.1 Deltaproteobacteria bacterium
TGGCGAGTTGCCGCGCTTCATGACCGCTCCCAAGACCGGTGGCATATTGCTGAAGCTTACAAGGGAGACTTCCGAGGGCGCGGGTGTCACCGAGCAGATCGCGGCGCTGGAGAAGTGACAGGCGGTAATCACGGTTTCTCGTTCCGTCCCTGGTTTGCTCTCTTCTCGGTACGTCTTCTCGCAGGTATTTTCCTCGTATTTCTTTTAGTTCCCGTTTCTATTGACGACTATGTAAGGGTCTTTTACGCACAGTGGTGGTACGAGTTTCCGAGCTTCTCGCCCTCTCAGTTCTGGGTCCCGGGCTATTTCTATTTGTACGGTCTGGTGGTCGGCTTGGCCGGCGACGGGTTGATCGCGCCGAGATTGTTGACGCTCCTTCTCCATCTTCTCGTCGGGGTGATATTGATGATCGATCGTGGCAGGCATCCCCGTGAACGCTTGCTGGCAGGCGTCTGGGTGATGTTTGCCCCCTTGTCGCTGGTGCTCGGAACCGTACCGCTCGCCGAGACCATGTTCATGGCACTCGCTTTCGGGGGTGTGGTGTGCATCGGTAGCTGGCTCCGCAGAGGCAACATCTCACGGCTCGTGCTCGCGTCTCTTTTCTATGTGGGCGCGTCCATGGTCCGGTACGAGGGGTGGGTTCTCATACCGGTGTTTTCGATGTTGGCGTGCTCGAGGAAACCTGCAGGAGTTCATCGCAGCTACAGCATCGCCCTCGCTGTTGTCCCCTGGGTTGTCCCCGTTACCTGGAGTCTCTGGTTCAAAGGGCGCATGGGTGAGGCCTTTGGTTATCTGCGCAATATCGAACTCGATTCGCATGGGGCTGGAGATATTTTCGGGGCCTTGAGCCAACCTCTTGCAATGTTGATCGCCGTGCAATTTGCCGTTGCCGGCGCCGTTGTTGGCATTGCCCTGTGGAGGTTCCTTCGAGGCGTAGTGAAGATAGCGGATATTTACTGGGAAGCCCATGCGGCGGCAAGCCTGTTGTTGGTTTCATGGAGCCTTATCACCGATAATGTACCGTCCCAGTATCCGCTCCGGTTGCTGTATCCGGCTGTCATGTTTGCGGCGATTCCCCAGGCGGGGATCATTGGTTCCATTGTGACCGGTGTGCGCCTGAGGCTTGTCGGGCTCGCCATGGGCGGCATCCTGCTGGTTTCGGGTATGGGATACGCGCTCTCCCTGGAGCCGGGCTGTCATGTGCCGGGTTACCGGGCGGGTCTTGCGATCAACTCGATGTATACTGAGGGAACCCTCGGTCCGGAGGATCACGTACTGGTGGACAAGCAACTACCACAATCCTATGCGGTGGTCGTCTATTCCAACAGGAGCGATCTCGTCCACCTGAACGACACCGGGTCATTGTGTCCCCGCAATTTGCTGGAGTGCGCGCCGGGACGCAAGCCTGTATGGACAGAGGCGGTCAAGGCAGCAGTGGCATGGCACGATCGAGGAAAACGCTATCTCCTGTCCCTCGGATGGAAACCAATCGCTCGCAATGACCGGTGGGTCACCTTCTATCGACCGGACGGGAGCCCTTCTCTGGGAGCCTGTCCTTCGGTCAAAACCCCGGTCGGCCAGATTGGTGACCTTCGAGCCGTGACTTGGTAGACTCGTTGCGATGATCAACCTCGTCAATATCCATCGTACGTTCGATGGGGAGAAGGCCCTCGACGGCTTGACCCTGTTCGTGCCCCGCGGAACCCTCCTGGGAATCATCGGGCCCGGTGGGTGTGGCAAGTCCACTCTTTGCAAGGTGGCCTGCGGATTGATCCGCCCGGATATGGGAGCGGTGGTGGTCGATGGCGTGGATCTGGTCAGGGCGGATCGCAAGAAGCTTCTCGCTGTGCAACGGAATTGCGGCGTCCAGTTTCAGAACGATGCCCTCTTCGAGCACATGACGGTGCTCGCCAACGTGGAGTACCCTCTGCGGCGATTGACCGATCTGGGTCGCGGAGAGGTGAGGGCGCGGGCGATGGAGCGGGTGGCCATGGTCGGGCTGTCGGGTTTCGAGGATCGCTATCCCAACAGCCTCTCCGGGGGGCAGCGACGCCGAGTGGCGCTTGCCCGGGCCTGCGTCACGGATCCGCTCATCCTGATCTGCGACGATCCCACGGCGGGCCTGGATCCGGTGACCTCCCGGCGGATCCTCGACATGATCGCGGGCATCCGTTACCAGACCGGAAACACTGTGATAGTCGTCTCCTCGGATGTGCCGGGGATGCTCTCGGTTTGCGAGCGCGCGGCCCTCATGTGGAGCGGAAGGATCATCGAGGAGGGTGTGCCCGCTGATTTCATGAAGAGTGAGCGGGATGAGGTGAAACGGTTTCTCGACGATGCCCGGCTCCCGTTCGGAGGTGACAGATGAGCTTGACCCGACCGATAAGGCGGGTGGGGCGCGTCTTCATCGACGCTTCCTACGAGATCGGGGGAGCTGCCCGTCTGCTGGCAAGGATCTTTCGCCGGCTCGTACCTCCGGATCTGGACATTCCCGAGCTGAGGCGGTGTCTACTGCGGATGGGATACCGATCCCTGTCGATCATGATTGCCACGGCGTTCGTGGTCGGGATCATACTGGTCATTCAGGCGTTCGTTTTCGTGGACCGGTACGGTCTGCGATCGCAGCTCGGATGGGGT
Source organism: Deltaproteobacteria bacterium (assembly GCA_030621515.1). GTDB lineage: Bacteria > Myxococcota_A > Polyangia > JAAYKL01 > JAAYKL01 > JAUVAN01. The sequence continues at coordinate 2,638 of JAUXHN010000245.1, forward strand.
GCCGGCTTCACCACAATCCGAGAGCTCGGTCCGGTACTGCTTGCGCTCATGTTCTCCGGGCGCGTGGGCGCATACACTGCGGCGGAGCTCGGCACCATGGAGGTGACGGATCAGGTGGACGGGCTGCGCTGCCTGGCCATCGATCCCATCTCATATCTCGTGGTTCCGCGGTTCGTCGCAATGGTGATTTCCCTCGTGGCGCTCACCATCATCGGCAACACGGTGGCGCTGTTGAGCGCTTCCGTGATGGGCGACATCATGATGGACGTGGACCAGCACACCTTCTGGTCCAACCTCTTCGCCATGCTCACTCCCTGGGACTACGCCACGAGCATCATCAAGGCGGCGCTCTTCGGCGCGATAATCGCGGTTACCAGCTGCCACTACGGTCTCACTACCACCGGGGGCGCTCCTGGAGTCGGCAGGTCCGTCAACAACGCGGTCGTGTCGTCGGCCGTCGCAATCTTTGTCGTGGATTATCTGTCTACTTTTGTGATGGGTTGAAGCGTGCTAAAATCGAAAAATGCATTACCTGAATTGGGCATTATTCATCGCGGTGGCACACGTGCTCGCCGCCGGCTGCGCGAGTTCGACCGTCCAGACCGATCACGATGACGGGACCAGTGACTCGGACAGCGACTCGGACACGGACACGGACGCCGATGGGGACACAGATTCCGACGCAGATACGGACGCTGATACCGACGCGGACACGGATACCGACACGGACACGGACACCGACACGGACGCCGATACGGACGCGGATACCGACACGGATACCGACACGGATACGGATACGGATACGGATACGGATACCGGGACCGATACGGCCACCAGCTGCGACCTGCCGGTGACCGGTACCCTGCAGATCACCATCGTCGAGAGCCAATCGTTGAACTCGGGGCACGACATGGACCTCAAATGGCAGGCTGTGGCGAACGGCATGGGGCACACTGCGACGGTCCAGGCCCAGACCGTACTCGACAATCCGTCATCACTCGCCGCGACTGATGTCCTGATCGTATCATCGGGGTTGATCGCGTTGACGACTACCCGGATGAACACGGTGAAGGCGTTTGCCGCCGCCGGTGGGGGTGTGTACGTGCAATCCGAGTATCTGACGACGAACCCCGGCAACATACTGTTCGCCGATATCGTCAATAGCAACGGCGGAACGTTTAGCTGGATCGGTACGATGAACGGCGACCTCGACCCGGTGACCATACTTGGCTGCTGGGGCACGGATCCAGAAGTGGTCAGCCCGCTCGGCTACTTCTGGTACGGCTGCGAGGGCTCCGGGAGCGGAACAGGCTTGCGCGATTTGATGCTCACCGGCTCCACCTCGATCGGCTACGACTACTGTCTGCCTGCCCCGAACCACGGCCGAGTTGCGACCACGACGGACCAGGACTGGCTGCACATCTCTACCGCTACCGCCAACAGCGAAGCGTTGATGCGGAACATCATCGCCCGGCTGGCCCATCCGACCCTGTGCTCCGGTTAGCCGCCTGAGCAGAAAACGAGACACATTTATTGGTGCTACATAGGAGGGAAATATGCCAATCCCACAAAACGCAAAGAAAGAGATCGCGCTCGACGACAAGGTCGCGATTTACGATGTATCTGCTCTGCTTCCCAAGCACGGGATAAAAACCTACAAGACCCGGGCGGCGGATTCGACTTCCTACATTATCGTCCACAAATCCGGCGCTGACGGCGCGTCCGGCTACAAGGGCGCGCAAGGATGTGCCAACTATGTGGTCAACCATCGGAACTGGGCTGGAATGCCCTACACCTTCTGGCTGAGCCAAAATCCCGACATGGATGAGCATGACCGACTGGTCATCTATCGTTGCCAGCACGATGATATAGTCAGCTGGCACACGGGAAATGGAATGAACGGAGTGGGAACGGCTGTTGGAGTTCAGGGAGATTACGATGGCGATTGGGATGGCCTGATCGGAAAAACTCCGACTGATGCCCAGTGGACCATGATCGAGGCTCTCGTACCTTGGCTCGCTCAGAAGCACCAGATCGACCTCACAGGAGCCAGCGACGCCGGAGAGTACTATTTGACCGGCCATTGGGAGCATGGAAAGCCCGTGTGTCCGGGGGATGCGCTCCGTGGTTGGATAATGGAAACCAGAGGACAGAAACAGCAGAACGTTGTCCCCCCAACCCCCCAGGAAGTGCTGCCACTGACGTTCAATACCCGTGACCGGCAGAAGGCACTGAAGCTGTTGGGTTTCTACACAGGCAACATTGATGGTATCTGGGGACCGATCTCCCGCGCGGCACTGGAAGAGTTGCAAAAGAAATCCAATCTGAAAGTCGACGGCTGGTTTGGAAAACATTCCGCAAAGGCAATGCTGTACGCTCTGCGGGACAAGGGGCTGGCTGACAAGGACGCCTTTGCCGGCGCTTCTGTGTGATTCTCCCGAAGAATAGTTATTAGCAGCCGCTGGTTCCCGGACCGTGGAGGCAAATGGCAAACGGCGCCGAAGATGGGAATGCGGTGTTGCACACATAGGTCGTTCCCTTGGTGCTGTCGTTGTTCTCCACCCCGGTCGTGGATCCGGATCCGTTCTCGGACCCGGTATTCTGGAACTGCATGCGGATGTCCCCACCGGCGTACATGATAACCTGGAAGATGCCGGCGCTCGATCCTGCGTAATGAGGCACGTTGTTGTATTCGACGATCCAGCAGGCGCCCGTCCCCACATTGCAAGAGGAATCATAGTCATGGCGTATCGTACCGCCGGTCGCCGGATTCAGGTCGTCCCACATCAATGCTATGAAGTTGTTGTAGCTCGAAATGTTGGGAAGCGGGCAATCGTTCGTGTAAGTGATGTATGAGTTGTTGAAGGTCACGTAACCATTGCTGCCGATGTAGGCGTTTGTGTAGTTGATTCCGTAAAACGGAAACGAGAATCCCATGGAAATGGCGCTTGAAATGCTATCGTCCGTGAGCGACACGCTGGTCCCGACGGACGCCAGGCTAACCCATGAATATGTCGCGCTGGTCACGACGTAGTCATCGCCTACGCAGGCGGAGGTATCCGCAGCGCATGAACCGGTGCAGGACAGGGAACCCGACATGAAACCGTAAGTGGTGCAGTTGTCCGTCCCGAAATCCGCCCCATCGCACTGTTCTGACCCGTTTTTGATACCGTCGCCACAGTACTGGGAGCAACCTGCGGTACTCACCGCGCAGGATCCGTCACAAGCCAGGGAGCCCGTGTAGAACCCGTAGGTCGAACAATCGTTTCCGCCGAAGTTGGTGCCGTCACAAGTCTCCCCGTAGCCGCTGTCGACGATGCCGTCGCCGCAGTAGCCCCAGCAGGAGCCGGTGTTGAAGTTGCAGCTCCCGTCGCACGTCAGCGTCCCGGAGTAGAATCCTTGCGTCACGCAGTTCTGGCCGTTCAGGTTGACGCCGTCGCACTCCTCTCCCTGCGCTGTCTGAACCGTGCCGTCGCCGCAATAGCCCGTACAGCTCGTGTAGAAGAACCCGCTGCA
>JAUXHN010000182.1 GCA_030621515.1 Deltaproteobacteria bacterium
GCGATCACGAGCAAGCGACTATTGAGCGGCTTCAGCTCCTCGGCTACGAGTACCTCGCCGGCCCAGATATCGACCGTGAAGATAAGGAAGTCGTTCTCACTGACATTTTAAAGAGTAGTCTCGCGTATCGGTATCCGGATCTGACGGAACAGGCGCTGGATCTTGCGGTGGAGAAGCTGACCCGGCCTGACGGGGTGGACACGTTGCACCGCAACAGGGCCTTCCACGTAGACATGCTCACAAAGGGCTTCGAGCTGCCGGTGGAGCTTCCCGTGGCGATGGCCGCAGAAGAGGCACCGGCCCAGTTTAGAGATCGATCCTCCGCGCCCCCCGGAGAGCGCGACGTGGTTCACATCCACCCCATCGACTGGGACGAGCCGGAGAACAACCGCTTCCACGTCGTGAACCAGCTCACCATCACCGGCAAGAACACCCGGCGTCCCGATATCATCGTCTACATCAACGGCCTGCCCATTGTGGTCTTCGAGCTGAAAAACCCCTACGCCGAAAAGCCGACCGTCAAGGAAGCCTACAACCAGATCGGCCACTACACCGTGGACATCCCCCAACTGTTCGAGTTCAACGCCCTCTGCGTCCTCTCGGACGGCAACAGCGTCCTTCACGGCATGTGGACCGCCGGGATGGAGTGGTTCACCCCCTGGAAATCCATCGACGGTCACACCGTGGAGCCGGGCAAGACCGGCTCGATGAAATCGCTCATCGAAGGTCTGTTCCCCAGGGAGCGCCTGCTCGACTACATCCGCAACTTCATTGTCTTCGAGACAAGCAAGAAGGGCGTCATCAAGAAGGGGGCCAAGTACCACCAGTTCTTCGCCGTGCGGGCGTCGGTGGAGCGGGCCGTGGACGCCTTCAGCAACGGAGGCGACAAGCGCCTGGGTGTGATCTGGCACACCACCGGGTCGGGCAAGTCGCTCTCCATGGCGTTCCTGGTGGGCATCCTGCGCGATCTTCCCGAACTGCGGAACCCCACCTTCGTCCTCCAGGTAGACCGCACCGACCTCGACGATCAGCTCCACGACCAGTTCGTGGTGGCCCGCAGCCTCGTCGGCGACGTAAAACACGCCGACAGCGTGAACGATCTCCGTGATCTGCTCAGCTCCGGCGGAGGCGAAGTGATCTTCACCACCATCGAGAAGTTCGCCCTCAAACGCGGCCCGGACGGAAAGCCCATTGAGACCGAACACCCGGTCCTGTCAGAGCGGGACAACATCATCGTCATCGCAGACGAAGCGCACAGATCACAATATGGCTTCATGAGCGGGTTCGCCCGTTATCTCAACGAGGCGCTGCCCCACGCCAGGCGGCTCGGGTTCACCGGGACACCGATCAGTTTCAGCGGGGCCGACACCCAGGAGGTATTCGGCGACTACATCCATACCTACGACATAAGGCAGTCCCAGGAGGACGGGGCGACCGTGGCGATCTTCTACACGCCTCGGCAAGCCAAGCTGCACCTCACCGGCGCAGACATCGACAAGGCCCTCGACGAATCCGCCGCCGAGGTAGGTGTGGAGACCTCGGACATCGAGAGCCGCAAGTCCAGGTGGGCCGCGCTCGCCAAGTTGGCCGGGGCCGAGGAGCGGGTGAACGAGCTGGCGAAGGACATCCTGGCCCACTTCACCGAGCGCACGTCCACCCTGGAAGGCAAGGCGATGATCGTCTGCATGACTCGGGCGAACGCCGTCCGGGTTCACGACGCGATCACCGCGATTCCCGGTTGTCCCGAGGTCAAGATTGTGATGACCGGCGACATCACAAAGGACCCCAAGGCGTGGAACGAGGCCGGTCATATCACCACCAAGATGAAACGTGATGAGATCAAGGCCCGGCTGGTGGACCCGGAGGATCAACTCAAGATTGTGGTGGTCTGCGACATGTGGCTAACCGGCACCGACATCCCCTGCCTGCACACCCTGTACGTGGACAAACCCATGCGCGGCCACAACATGATCCAGGCGATCTCTCGGGTGAACCGGGTCTTCCGGGACAAGCCCCACGGCCTGATCGTGGACTACATCGGCATCGGTGACCAGCTCCGCGAGGCGACCAATACCTACACTGCGGGCGGCGGTACGGGCGATCCGGCTCCGGATATCAGTGAGAAGGCGCTGCCGGTGTTCTTTGACTGCCTGGATGAAATCCGGGGGGCCGTGCCCGAGGGCGTGGATTACGGTAAATGGCGACACCTGTCGGCCATCGAATTCGAGGACTTGCACCAGAAGGCCTACGTGTGGCTCACGGAGGACGATGAACGCGCCGAGGTGTTCTTGCAGGCCGAGTTGCGGCTGACCAAGGCGTACCTGCTCGTGCAGCACCTCGACGAGGCCCGCCCCCTGGCCGACGAGGTGATCTGCTACCAGCGCATCCGCAAGCAGGTGAAGAAGCTCAAGCCGGGGGAAGACCCGGATCAGGCGCTGGAGAAGGCGGTTCGGGATTTACTGGACGACCACGTCGAGAGCGAAGGGGTGGTGGACATATTCAAGCTCTCAGGGCTGAAGGCGGCGGATATCTCGATTATCGACGACGATTTCCTCCAGACGTTCAAAGACAAACCCCACGAGAACCTGCGCCTCATGCTGCTTGCCAAGCTGATGGGCGATGAGATCCGGCACAAGGCCGCCCGGAACCTGGCCAAGGCCAAGTCGTTCCGCGAGCTGCTCCAGAAAACCCTGGACCGCTACCACAAGCGGGTCATCGACGCGGCAACCGTGGTTCAGACGATGGTCGAGATGAAGAAGGAGATGGACGCCGACGCCCGGCGGACCAAGCTCCTCGGCCTCTCCGAAGAGGAGCTGGCCTTCTTCGACGCGGTCCATGAGAACTACGCCAAGGTTTACGACGAGCCGGTCCTGCGCGACCTGATCCACGACGTTGTTCAGACGATAAAGAAGAACCTCAAGGTGGACTGGACCGAATCCCACCGAGAGGACGTAAAGGCGGCGGTCCGTGCGGCGGTGAAGCGTTCACTCCGCAAACGTGACGTCAAGGCCGAGGACTTCGAACCAATGATGGCCGCCTTCATGCAGCAAGCCGAGGCGCTGTGGAAAGAATGGCCGGTTGTGGCGTAGAATTCTGGAATTCCGTCGGTGAAGTTCGGGCGGCGGCGGCGGGGGATGGTTTGGGGGATGTTGTGGAGCTGACGGAGACCGGGCCTGTCAGCCAGTCTGGCCGTCGGCAGGGTAGACTTTTCAGTTCGAGGAGTCGCGGCGACCGTCCAGCGCCCGACGTGCACGGTCGATCTCGGCGGCAAGGATATCCTCATCGGGCAGAGCGGTGCGGTACTCGGCGGCGAGGATCTTGTTGGGCAGGCCGTCAAGGGCGTAGTGGGCCACGGCAGCGTCCTTCTCTGCGCATAGGATCAGACCCACGGGTGGGTTCTCGTCTTCGAGGGTCCAGTGCTCGCGGGCGTAGTTGCAGTAGAGGTGCATCTGCCCTGCGTCGGCGTGGGTCATCTTGCCCAGCTTGAGGTCGATGATCACGAGGCAACGAAGCCGCCGGTGGTAGAACAGGAGATCGATGCGGTACCATGCGTCGCCGACTCGGAGCCGTCGCTGCCGTCCGACGAACGCGAACTCGGGTCCCAACTCCAGCAGAAACTCCTCCAGCCGCCGAATCAGCGCCTCCTCCAGGTCGGATTCGGAGTATTCATCCTTTAGATCGAGGAACTCCAGCAGATACGGGTCTTTGATCGCCTCCTCGGGCGTCACCTCGTCACCGGGCGTGGCACCCTCACCCTTACGAAGCATGGTGGCCTTGTCCCGGGACAGGGCGGTGCGCTCGTAGAACTGGGTGCCGATCTGGCGGTCAAGCTGGCGCACGGTCCAACCACCGCGCAGCGCCTCGGTCTCGTAGAACCCGCGTCCATCGTCGCTTGTTACCGACAGCAAGCGAACGTAGTGGGACCAGGATAGGGGGAAGCGTGGCAGTCCTGGCCGAAGGAGTGCCTCGGAACCAGATTTCGCCGACGCTGTGGGCGAAATTGGCAGATCGTGGAAATCCGCCGACATCGTGGGCGGATTCGACCATGTTCGGTAAAACAACCTCATCTTATCGAGGCTTCGCGCCGAGAAACCCCGACCGAATCGCTCTGTCAGGTCCTTCGACAACTGCTTGAGCAACTCCTCGCCGTATGCAGCGCGCTCTTCGCCGCCCTGCTCGTGTTCGACGATGCGGCGACCGATCTCCCAATACGTGGTCGTCATCACCGCGTTGACGGCCCGAGCCGAGGCGCTCCGAGCCGACGCGAGCAACTCGACGAGACCGGACACCAACCCATCGTAGCCGATGATCGCCCGTCCCCCGCTACCGGTCGGTTTGCTCAGATCGTCCATGTCGAGTCCAGATGTACCACGCCGCCACTCGAACATCCACGTTCCAGTCGCTACATTTTCTCATGTTCGAATCCCTATCTCTCCGCAGGAGTTAAAAACCCCGCCGGGTTACCAGCGGGGTTTTTTTTATCTCCTGCGTGTGCCGGAATGCCTCCAGTGGAGGGATTTCGGTCCGCCATGAAAACTTAACCCCCAGCGGCTACCGCCGTTGGGGGTTTCTAGTTTTCATAGGCCCTGCGTAGGGCCGCCAAAGCAGGGCTTTGTCCGCGAGGGCGTCGGCGGGCATCGTTCGCCGGAGCAGGGCAGACGCCAAACGACAAACCAGAAGACCCATGTTAGAATGCTCCCACGTCAATAATGAAAGGCGGGGTGATGCGATATTTGCTTCTGATACTCCTTGCAACCGTGCTGGTTTTCGGCGGGTGTGATGATGAAAGCGGCATAGACGGGATGGAGATCTCTGCCGCCCAGTGCCAGGACGGCGTCGATAACGACGGCGACGGTCTTGTCGACTGTGCCGATCCGGACTGTCAGGGTTTCGTATTCTGCGTAGATGGCGGCAGTGGAGATACGGATGTCGATACCGATACCGACACAGACACCGATACTGACTCGGACACCGATGCCGACACGGATACGGACAGCGACACGGACACCGATAGCTGTCTTGAGGGTAGCTACACAATCAACAATATCCTCGACATGGCCGCACTTGAACCATATCCATGCATCACAGGTTCTTTGTATGTCTACGCACCTGGCCTATCGTCGCTTGACCTCCCAAACCTCACCTCGGTAGGCAAAGACGTGCGGATCTCCGGCACCTCTCTTACAAATCTGGATGGGCTGAGTGCCCTCACCTCGGTGGGCGTGGACTTGTACGTCTACTACAACGACTTCCTTGCCGACCTGGACGGCCTGAGTGGCATAACCGGTTCTGTGGGCGGGAGCTTGTACGTCTACAACAACGACGCCCTTACCGACCTGGACGGGCTGAGTGGAATCACCGGCCCGGTGGCCGAAACCTTGTACGTCTACAACAACGACGCCCTTACCAGCCTGGACGGGCTGAGTGGAATCACCGGCCCGGTGGGCGGGGACTTGAAAATCTTCTGGAACACCATCCTGACGAACCTTGACGGCCTGGGCGGCATCACCTCGGTGGGCGGAGAATTGCTCATTTGGGGCAACAATGCCCTGCCCGATTGCGAAGCATGCGATCTGCTGGACCAGCTCACCAGTGGACCCACCGTGATGCATGTTCAAGAGAACCTCACCGATTCATGCACGCCCGTACCGGCAAACTGCCCAGGGCCTGATGCTGGTGTTGATGGGGGACCGTAGCGGTCCACTATAACCTCGACGACTCCTGCACCCCGGTTCCGGCGAGCTGTCCGTAGGGATGTGCGCCTTTCCGCAATCACTGGTAGAATGCTCTCACGTACAAAACGAAAGGCAGGGGGAATGCGATACTTGCTTTTGATGGTGCTGGCGACCGTGCTGGTCGTGGTTGCCTGCTCACCGGCGAAGCGCCCGGCGGATGAACCGGACGGCGCGAGCACCGATACAGACACAGACAGTGATTCGGATACGGATACCGGCCCCGACTGCGTTCAAGGGGAGTACAGCGGTGATTTCACGATCAGCACACAATCGGATGTCGCAACCCTCGCGGGATACACCTCGATTTCGGGAGAGCTTTGGATCTACTGCCCCTTGTGCTCCGACTTGAGCGATTTGATTTGTCTCACCTCGGTGGGCGAGGACTTGAACATCCAATACAACGACGCCCTTACCGACCTGGACGGACTTGGTGCCCTTACCTCAATTGGCGGGAACTTAACTATCCGCAGCAACCCCATCATCGCCAACCTGGACGGTCTGAGTGGGGTAACCGGCTCATTGGGCGTGACCTTGTGGATCGAAGACAATGACGCCATCAATAACCTTGACGGGTTGAGCGGTATCACCTCAGTGAGCGACACCATGTGGATCAGATGTAACGACGTCCTCACCAACTTGGACGGGCTGAGCGGGTTCACTTCGGTGGGCTTCTGGTTGACGATCGAGGGCAACCTCGCCCTGCCAGACTGCGAGGTATGCGACCTGCTGGACCAGCTCACTAATTCCCCCGATGATATAAATGTCCACGACAACCTCGACGACTCCTGCACCCCGGTTCCGGCGAACTGCCCATAGCCATCATCCCTTGAGCGCCTTCGGTGGACGGTGTACGATCAGGCATCCACAAGATTGGGGAAGAACATGAAGTACTTGTTTTTTGTAGTGCTGGCTACCGTGATGGTTTTCGGCGGGTGCTCACACGTCTTGCCTATCGTAGACGGTGGAACCGACACGGACACCGATACCGACACCGATACCGACGGTGACAGCGATTCGGATACCGGAAACCCCGACCACATCCTGGAGGGCATCTCCATCGAGCCCGCGAACTTCATTTTCGAAGTGGATCTCAACGCGGCGGCGACCATGCCTTACCAGTGTATCGGATATTTCGCCGATGGCGTGAACGAGGACATCACGAGCCAGGTGACATGGGAAATAGATAATGCCGCGCTCGGTGATTTCGGCGGCGACTCGACCCTGGACATCCCGGCCATAAGCTCGGTGGGAGCCCAGGTGGGAATCGTGTCCGCGACTTACAGCGCCGATTTTCAGACGCACGCTCAGTTGACAGTGGTGGTCTATCAGATGACCGGTCCCAATCAGGACTTCTTCTTCGTGCTGCCGTACGAAGATCAGGGCGGCCCCCAGGACAAGCCGCTCGATTTCTCCACCGACGTGCAGGACGCGGACATTTTCTTCGCCATGGATACAACCGGTTCTATGGGCGGCACGATCTCCAGCCTCCAGTCATCGCTCAGCGGAACGATCATCCCGAGCATCCAGGCCCAGATGTCGACCGCATGGTTCGGAGTCGGCGGGTACGATGATTTCCCGATATCTCCATACGGCAGTGCGTCGGCCGGAGATCAACCGTTCTACCTTCTACAGGAGATCACCGATGTGGCGGCGGACGCCCAGGCGGGCGTCAACGCTCTCACCATACACAGCGGTGCGGACGGAGCCGAGTCATTGATCGAAGCGCTCTTCCAGATCTCGACGGGATACGGTCTCAGCGCCCCACCTCCCACTTATGTCGCTCCCAACACCTCGGGGGGCGGCGGCGTCGGATTCCGCGCGAACAGCATGCCGGTGATCGTCCCGTTGACAGACATCTACAGCCATAACGGCATAAACCCGGCCTACGACTACACCGGCGCTGTGGCCGCGGTGGCCGCAACCAGGTCGGACGCGGTAATAGCCCTCGAAGACATCTGCGCCCGGGTAGTGGGTGTCGCTACTACCTCTGGAGATCCCGATATGGTCGCCATGGCCGAGGACACCGGCGCGCTCATTCCTCCCGAGGCGTGGGGTCCGGCGGCCAGCCGTCCGCCCGGATGCGCGGTGGGTATGTGTTGCACCGGCACGAACGGAACGGGCAGGGCCACCAACGCGGCGGGCATGTGTCCTCTCGCATACATCCACTCGGGAGGCACAGGACTCGGTAACACCATCGTCACGGGCATCGATATGCTCACTCATTACGCGGCGTTCGACTGTGTGACCGAGACCAGCGGCGAGACCGCCGACATGGACGGGAACCCGTTGCCAACGGGAACCACGACCGCCGACTTCATAGTTTCGATCGTCCCTGTTTCCTTCGTGGTCCCCCCGGATCCACCCGGCTTGCCCACTCCGACTATTACGGTTGACGGGTTCGACAACGTGACCCCGGGTACTATCGTCACTTTCGACGTGACGGCGTTCAATGATTTCGTGGTGCAGACAGACGATCCCCAGTTCTTCGAGGCAAAGATCACCGTAACCGCGGGCGGCTGTTTCCCCCTCGACGAACGCGTAGTCCTCATTCTGGTCCCGCTCACGCCTCTTTAACTGCCTGAGGCTGCCTGAGCCGGAAATTCGACTGTCTCCAAACACATATTGCGATATAGTATCTCAAGGAGAGGTAACGTTGTCGTCAAAGAACCATTATTTCAAGAATGGCATATCATGATGCGGACTATCCGCAAAAAAGGAGAGTGAGATGACGTACCGCGCTATCAATTTGATATTGGCGCTATGCCTGGCATTTGTGGTTTGGGGGTGCAAGAAAGGGGGCACATCACCAGATGCCGAGGAAGCAGCCGCCCCAGAGCAAATCGCGCGAGAAGAGGTGACGGAGGAGTCGGAACCGGCTGCGAGTGCCGACGCGCAGCCCGAGAGCGTCCCTGAACCAGAGCCGGCGCCGCCGGCCGCTCCCGAAAAACCAGCAGGCGCGATCACGGTCAAGCTGGAAACCACCAGGGGAGACATCATCATCGATGTTGTTCCCTTCTGGGCGCCCAGGGGAGCGAAGCGTTTCCTGGAGCTGGTCAGAACCGGGTACTACACGGACGTTGCCTTCTTCAGGGTGATGAAGGATTTCATGGCTCAGACGGGCATCAGCGGCACGCCCAAGCTCAACAACAAATGGGGAAGAAAGAGGATAAAGGACGACCCGGTCATGAGACGCAACACCCGTGGCATGGTCACCTTTGCCCATGCGGGACGGGACAGCCGGACCACCCAGTTCTTCATCAACCTCGCGGATAACACCCAGCTGGACGCTTCTGGTTTTTCGGTGTTTGGAAAGGTGCGCGACATGACCGCAGCGGACGCTCTGTACTCGGGCTACGGGGATGGCCCCCCAAGCGGTAAAGGTCCCGACCAGACCAAAACAAAGAAAAAGGGCAACAAGTTCTTGAGGGAACAATTCCCCGAGCTGGACTACATCATCTCCGCAACGATAATT
>JAUXHN010000104.1 GCA_030621515.1 Deltaproteobacteria bacterium
CCCTCACCAACCTGGACGGCCTGAGCAACATCACCGGCTCGCTGAATGGGGACCTGAGTATCTGGTACAACGACGCCCTCGCAAACATTGACGGCCTGAGCGGCATCACCGGTTCGGTGGTCGGGCGCCTGGAATTCAATGGCAACATCGCCCTCGAAAACATTGACGGGCTGAGCGGGATCACCTCGGTGGCCGGGAGCTTGCGGATGGAAGCCAACTACGCATTGACCGACATTGACGGCCTGAGCGGGATCACCTCGATTGGTTGGGCGTTGGAAATTTCAAGCAGCCCCGCCATTACCAACCTGGACGGTCTTGGCGGGCTCACCTCGGTGGGTAAGGAGATCTGGATCGACTATAATGATAACCTTTTCGACTGCGAGGTATGCGACCTGCTGGACCAACTCGTTTACCTACCCCTTACGATTGAGGTCCACGACAACCGCAACGACACATGCACGCCCGTGCCGGCCGGCTGCCCGTAGAGGAAATCCGCCAGGTCGTTCCAGGGCCTTGAAAAACGCTCATCCTCCAAGTAGGGTTTGCCCCATGAAGAACATCACAATATCCACAATCGCAGGCGTTCTCCTTCTGGCCACCCTCTGGACGAGCGACGCCCACGCGTGCACCAACTTCCTCATTTCAAAAAAGGCCTCTACCGACGGATCCACGATGATCTCCTACTCTGCGGACTCCCACTCGATGTACGGAGAACTCTATTACACTCCCGCCGGTTTGCACCTTCCGAACGAAAAGCTCGAGGTCTACGAGTGGGACACGGGCAAGTTCATGGGGGTCATCGACCAGATCCCGCAAACCTACTCGGTGGTGGGCAACATCAACGAGCGCCAGGTCGCTATCGGGGAGACCACCTGGGGCGGACGCAAGGAGCTCAAGGAGCACATCCACCCGGACGCGATCGTCGACTACGGGAGCCTCATGTACATCACCCTGCAGCGGGCCAAAACTGCCCGTGAAGCGATCGAGATCATGACCGGCCTCGTGGAGAAGTACGGCTACGCCAGCTCGGGGGAGTCGTTCTCCATCTCGGACCCCGATGAGGTCTGGATAATGGACATGATCGGCAAGGGCGAGAAGGACAGGGGAGCCGTGTGGGTCGCCCGCAGGATCCCGGACGGATACGTGAGCGCCCACGCCAACCAGGCGCGCATCCGGAAGTTCCCGCTCAACAACAAGAACACCCTGTACGCGCGGGACGTGATCTCTTTTGCCCGGGACATGGGCTGGTTCGACGGGGAGGACAGGGACTTCAGCTTCATGGATGCGTACTCACCCATGACCTTCAGGAAACTGCGAATCTGCGAAGCCAGGGTGTGGGCGTTTTTCAAGAGGATCGCGCCGTCAAAGAAATTCTCCTCCGCCTACGTCAAGGGAAAGAAGGGCGCCAGGCCGCTGCCGTTGTGGATCGCCCCCGATAAAAAATTGTCCGCCAGGGATGTGATGGAACTGATGAGGGATCACTTCGAGGGAACGGATCTCGATCTCACGAAGGGAGTCGGCGCGGGACCGTACAGCCTTCCATACCGATGGCGGCCGCTCTTCTGGGAGCACGAAGGTGAGGAGTACTTCAACGAGCGGGCCACATCCACCCAGCAGACCGGATTCTCCTTCGTCGCCCAGGCGCGATCGTGGCTTCCGGATCCGATCGGCGGGATCCTGTGGTTCGGCGTGGACGACACTTACAGCACAGTTTACGTCCCCATGTACTGCGGAATAAAGAAGGCCCCAAAGCCCTTCGCCGTGGGCACGGGTGATTTCCATCATTTCACCTGGGACTCGGCGTTCTGGGTGTTCAACTTCGTCTCCAACTTCGCGTACTTGCGGTACAGCGACATGATCGTTGACATCCAAAAAGTGCAGCGCGAGCTGGAGGGCAAGTTCTTCTCCGATATATCCCGAGTGGACAGGACCGCCGTCGGCATGTTCAAAAATGCGCCCGACGCGGCGCGAAACTACCTCACCAGGTACTCCAGAAAACAATCCGAGAAGACCCTGGCAAGGTGGAGGAAGCTCGGAGAATTTCTCCTTTACAAGTATCTCGACGGAAACGTGAAAGACACGAACGGCAAGGCCACCCATCCCCCATATCCCGAGCACTGGCGAAAACGCATCGTCAAGGAGCGCGGCGGGTTCTACAAGGCAATAAAACTCCCCGGCGAACCGGAAGACGGTCACTGAAATCCCGCAGCATGAATGCTGCGGTCAGGATGCGCTCCGCGCAAGCCCTAAGGATTCAGATGTTTCGCAATCGCGTTGACTATTTCCTCCTGGTAGCCGCGCGATGCCGAGACGTACCCCGGCGCCTTGTTGACCAGGATGGAGAAGGCGATGGGGTTGCGCCCCTGATGATCCATCACATAACCCGACAGGGCCGAGACATCGGAAAGGGTTCCCGTCTTGGCCCGTACACGCCGCTTGACTGACTTGTCGCGATACCGGGACTTGATGGTCCCATCCACACCACCGGTAGCGAGCTGAGACAAGAACTCCGGCCTCACCCCGCTGTCCAGATAAACACCCCTCAAGACTTTGACGAATTGCCGCGCGGAAAACAGGTTTGCGTCGAACAACCCCGAACCGTTACGGTAGGTGTAGCTGCCCGCTGCGAGGCCCCACTCCTCGAGCACCTTTTCCACCGCCGACGTGGCGGCGTCCCAGGTGGCGGGCATCTCTCCATCCTGCGCGCCGATGGTCTTGAGCACCATCTCTGTGACGAAGTTGTTGGACATCTTGCCCGTCTCCCACAGGATAGAGGAGAGGGGTTCTGACATATTCGATGCAAGCCGAGGCGTCCCCGGGGGTAGAGGTCCCACACGAACGTCGCCACCTACAGAGATCCCCGCATCCTCGAGCACAGCCCTCAATCCGTACCCGGTGAACAGGGACGGATTGTCGATTCTCCGAAAATAGGTTACCGGCCTGGCGCCCAGGGGAACCTGGCCCCACACACGCACCCTGGTACGCCCCTCGTAAGAAATCGCCGATATCTTGGGGTTGTGCGCACCCTGCCCCACCGTGATTGTATCATTGGTCAGGATGGCATACCCGGGCGGATCCAGGTTAACCCGCGCCTTGACCATCCCGGTCGGACCGGGGCGAATGACAATACTCAATGCGTTGTGGTTCAACGAGACCGCACCCACCGGAGACCGAAACTTGTTGTCCTCCTTGGGCTGCTGGTCAAACGCGTACGGTAGATTCTCACCATCGAAGTAAGTATCGTCCACCACAACGCCACCCTCAACCCGCCGGATTCCCATCTCCCGCAAGGTATCGACCATCTTGCGCAGATCCAGGGTGGACAGGGTGGGATCCGCGTGACCCTTGATGTAAATGGTCCCACGAATAGCCGCCCCGTCCTTCTTTCCGTGCAGGCTCGTTTCAAAGCGGTATTCGGGACCGAGGACCTTCAGCGCACACGCCGCAGTTACTATCTTGGCGTTGGACGCGGGGTTGAGCAACTCATCTCCGTTCCTGGTAAAAATCTCCGCGCCGGTCATCACGTCCATCACCGCCACGCCAACCACCCCGTTCCCGGGAACCCTCTGCGCGATCTTTGACAGAGTCTGTCGCAGCGCGTCCGTGTTCCCCGATTCCACGCGAAGATCCTGCGCTCGCGACGCGGGGGCCGCGAAGATAAACACCGCCAGGGAGATTGCAATAAACGATGGATCCAGTCTGCGTAATTTCATCATCTTACTTATGGAACTTCTCCTCGCGGCAGAACTCACGGATATCTTTTCGGGGCGGTGCACTTTTACTGGGGTCTTGTGGCCTGCCCACGGGAACAATCTCTACGACCTGCACATCGTCCGGGACGCGCAGCAAGCGAGCCACCTCATCTTGATCGAACAACCCCACGTGAACTGTGCCGTACCCCAGAGCGTGGGCCGCGTGGGTCACGTTGCTCAGGAACAAGGCCACGTCGAACATGAGCCAGTCGCCCAGCACGGTCGTGTGCTCGCCCTTCTTGCATCCGGACTTCCCTTTCTTGCCGCACGCCACGATCACGACAGGGGCCTGGACCACCGCCTTCCTCGCCGGGTTGTGCTCCGACAGGGTGTTGCTAAGTTTCTCCTTCATCTCGGGATCTCGCACCAGGACGATCTCCCAGCACTGGGTGTTGGCCCATGAAGCGGACATCCTCCCCGCCTCCAGGATCCTGTCCAGATCCGCCCGATCCACCTGCTCCGATGTGTACTCGCGAACGCTGCGGCGCTCCGCCATGGCCTCGAAAACATCCATGAAAAACCTCTCAGAAATTAAAACCCGCCACCGCGAAAATCAGTATCCAGATCACAGCAGTCGCCGGCCCGATGATGATACCCAGCTTGCCCGTGCGCTTTCCCCAGACGATGAACGGCACGCTCTGCGCCTCCGGATGTCGCCTGATTTCCTCGTTTGCCACAATAACCGCCGGGATCCCCAACGCCAGCGCAAACCAGCCCGCAATCACCGCGTGGGGCAATATGCACAGGAAAAGCATGGAGGCGGCCCCCATCCCGAGACCGAACACCACGTAAACACGCGGGCGCTTCCAGGGATTGTACGGGGGCTGCGCGGGCATTGAACTATCTTCCGAGCTCTCCACTATACCGGGCACGATGGGCTGGAAATCGTTCACTCCGCCCCCATATCATCCGGCATCCGGTCCCGCATCGGCGTCCGTGTCCGTATCCGCATCCGTATCCGTGTCGGATCCGCTGTCAATGCCCGCATCCTCCCACTTGATATCATTGCGAGTCCCATCCGACATACACCCGAAAAAAAGCGCAAAGAAGGCTCCCACCAGCATTACAATCGAAACCTTTGCAAGATTGCTCATCGTTCACTCCTTTATATTTCTCCTCGGCAGTCTACGCGTGAATCGCCTTGCCGTCCACGTCAAGAGCGGCTTCTTTCATCACCTCCGACAGGGTCGGATGAGCGGCGCAGATCCCCGCCAGCTGTGCAGCCGTCATTCCCCCGCCCATGGCCACCGCGGCCTGGGCGATCAACTCGCCGGCCCATGGACCGATGACATGTACGCCCAGCAATGCGCCGGTTTCACGGTGAGCGAGCACCTTCACCAGACCGTCATTCAAGCCGTGGGCCATGGCCCGGCCGTTCCCCTTGAACGAGAAGACTCCCTTCTTGAACGGGATCGCCTCCTCCTCCAGGCGTCCCTCGGTGCTTCCCACCGACGCAATCTCCGGCCGCGTGTATACCACCGACGGGATCACACCATAATCCAGATGCCCTTTTCTTCCCGCAAGACGCTCCACGCACGCAACTCCCTCGTCGGACGCCTTGTGGGCCAGCATCGCTCCTCCGATGACATCACCTATCGCAAAAACACCCGGCACGCTCGTCGCGAAATTATCGTCCACCTTTATACGACCATTGTCTGTCAGCTCCACTCCCGCCTCGTCCAGCCCGAGCCCCTCTGTACGAGGCGACCGTCCCGTTGCAACCAGCACCCGATCTGCGCGCAGGGGATCCCTGCCCTCGATCTCCACCACGCATTCATTGTCACTCGTTCCCGCCCCGGTGACCCGCGCGCCCAGGAGGAAGTTGATCTTCTGCCTCCTGAGCAATCGGTGGGCGTGTCTGGAGATCTCCGCGTCCATCTCGGGCAGCACGCGATCCATGTACTCCACCACGGTCACATCCGAACCGAGTCGATTCCACACGGAACCCAACTCCAGCCCAATGACTCCCGCTCCGATCACGACCAGCCGCTTCGGGACGCTCGAATAGGAAAGCGCCTCCGTGCTCGTGCCGATGAGATCGCCGTCGAAATCCACCCCCGGTATTGTCGACGCCACGCTGCCGGATGCGATAATGATATTCCTGGCGCGGATCTCCACGGGGGTTTCCCCCTTGACGACCACGGCGCGATCGCCGGTCAACCGCGCCTTGCCGACATAACGACTCACCTTGTTCTTCTTGAAAAGGAACGCCACACCCTTGGTCAGATTGGCGATGATCGTTTCCTTCCTCTTCATCATCGCGGCCAGATCGAGGCGAACTCCCTCGATAACCACCCCGTGGCCATCCATGCCCGCAGCCGCCTCTTGATACCGCTCGCTGGATTCGAGGAGTGCTTTTGACGGTATACACCCCACATTGAGGCACGTTCCCCCAAGGCGCTCGTATTTCTCCGTGCAGGCCACGTCCATACCGAGTTGAGCGGCGCGAATGGCGGCGACATAACCGCCCGGCCCCGCACCGATTACGACCAGATCGTGTTCCCTTTTTTCCATTTACCGCTTCTTCAGGTTTGCAAGGCTGTTTTGAGCAACATGTTGCTTGATGGATATCACGAGAGGGTCGTCATTTCCAGCTAACTATGTGGATACGGCACTGAAATATTGTGTTATCATTAAAATGAAATTTTTATTCATCTTGTGTGAGATCTTTGCCAGGAGGAGTGCAATGAGAGCTTTTATTCGTATCTTCACCATCTTCTTTGTCTGGCTCCTGATGATCGGGTGTAGTGGGGAACTCCCATCGTTCAAGGTGGATGCCGGAGCAACCGATACAGACACCGATACGGACAGCGACACGGACACCGACGCTGACAGCGACACGGACAGCGACACGGACAGCGACACCGACACTGACACCGACACGGACACCGATACCGATACCGACACGGACACTGACACGGACACTGACACGGACACCGATACCGATACCGACACCGACACGGACACCGATACGGACACCGATACGGACACGGACACCGATACGGACACGGATACCGACACGGATACGGACACGGATACCGACACGGACACCGACACCGACACGGATACTGACACCGATACGGATACGGACACCGATACGGATACTGACACCGATACAGATACGGACACCGATACAGATACGGACACCGATACGGATACGGATACGGACACCGACACGGATACCGACACCGATACGGATACGGACACCGACACGGATACCGACACCGACACGGATACGGACACCGATACGGATACCGATACGGATACGGACACCGATACGGACACCGACACGGATACAGATACCGACACCGACACGGGTCCGTACTGCATTGAGTTCATTGACGAGCCGTTCGAAACGAGTTCGCTGCCCGGCGGTTGGGCCAGCTGGATCGAAGGCGATGCCGCGTCGCCGGGATGGCGATTTACCGGCGCGACCAATCCACCCACAGGGTCGAGCGGTGTGGCATGGCACAACGACGATAACGTTTCCGGCGACTGCGACGATTGGCTCGTAACCGGGGAGATCGATCTGTCAGCCGAAAGTGTAGCGCGGCTGCGTTTCCAGGAAGCGGTGTACTGGCCAACTTATTATGTTGGACACTATATTTACGCCACCAGCGATCCGACAGCTACGGCCTCGAGCTTCGTGTTCGTCGAGGAAGTCGATTCGAGCGCCTACGCTTGGAGCACATGGTACGAGAGAACGGTCGATATTTCGGCGTTCGCCGGGCCGGGAAATTCCCAGGTCAGGATTGCGTTCGTGTATTTCGGCGACTGGGCGGACGAATGGTACATCGACGATGTGATGTTGGATACCGGACCCGATTGCGATGCGGATACAGACACTGATACAGACACCGATACCGACACGGATACGGACACCGATACGGATACTGACCCTGACGGGGATGATTGCTCCGATCCGCATATCGCAA
This sequence comes from Deltaproteobacteria bacterium, assembly GCA_030621515.1. GTDB lineage: Bacteria > Myxococcota_A > Polyangia > JAAYKL01 > JAAYKL01 > JAUVAN01. The sequence goes on from JAUXHN010000104.1 coordinate 7,688, forward strand.
CCGTGGGGACGAACACCGGCGATTCGTCGAGCCAGAGCAATTCCTACGGCATCATGGGTTGCAACAACATCGGCAGCGTCGATGAGGTATGGGAGTTCGTCGCGCCCACCTCCGATTGGTACGACGTGACCATGACAGCGGTCGGGTTCAACGCGGTCGTGATGATATGGGAGATCTGCGGTTCCACAACCAGCTTCGAGTGTGGAAATCCGAATCCGAATTCAAACGTCGCTGTCTCCGGATTCCTGGCGACTGCGGGCAATACTTACTACATCCTGGCCGATACGGATGACGACTCGGATCCCGGCGGGGTGTACACCCTCGACATCGCTGTGGGCGTGACTCCTCCCAGCGGCGATGATTGTTCGGATTTCTTCACGGCAACAAACGGATGGTCCAACTTCGGCGATACATCGGTGGCAAGCGACGACTACGAAGGTTCGTGCGAGGGCGGCTCAATACCCCCTATCAGTGGGCCGGACCAGGTATGGGAGTACACAGCCACGCAAAACGGCACGCTTCATGTGGATATGTATACCAATACCGGTGGCGGCGGATTCCCCTGCACACTTTATATCCGGAGCACCTGTACCGATTGGAGCTCCGAACTCGATTGCGACAACGCCTTCAGCGGAGACAGTTGCTTCACCTCCGCAACGGTCAGCATTGGTGATACGGTCTACATCTTCGCGGACACAAACAACACCAGCGTGCTGGGCGGATGGTACGGGCTCGACATCCACTACACTTGATTTCCGGCTCGCGCTTCCAGTCTCTCCTCGACAGGATTGCCCCGAACCCCAAGCGGCGGTAAGGTGCTCCAAATTCATGACAACTCTTTGGAACAAAAATGAACGCTCTTGTCCCGCTCGCACACATGTCGGTGCGAGGTTGCTTTCGGCCATGGTTATTCTGACCGCCCTGGCCGTTGCATCATGCTGTGGCGATGAAAATCACCTTCCCCCCAAGATCGTTCCCACCAACCTCCTTTTCATTGTCGTCGACACCCTGCGCGCGGATCAGATCGCGCTTCACGGCGGACCCACCGCAACTCCCAACATGGAGGCCCTCGCGAAGCGGGGTGTGCTGTTCGATCAGGCGTACAGCCACGCGCCCATCACCGGGCCGAGCCACGCATCCATGTTCACATCGCTGCTGCCGTCGCGCCACGGGGTGCACAACAACGCCGACGTGCTGCGACCGGATTACGTGACCCTGGCGGAGATTCTCAAAGGTCGCTCCTGTACAACCGCCGCGTTCATCAGCCTCGAAGCGTTGAAGAGCAAGTACAAGGTCCTCCAGGGCTTCGACGCGATACACGAGGAGTTTCCCCACTACTGGTGGAAGACCGCCGGTGAGCTGAACGAGGAGATGCTCCCGTGGCTCGACGACAATTCATCCAGGCCTTTCTTCCTTCTCGCCCACTACTCCGATCCCCACGGCCCGTACGTTCCGCCGAGCTGGTACCAGACCGTGGAGATCACCCTCAATGGAAATCCGATCGAGCCGATTCTCATCGACGGCAGATACCACCATATCGAACTCGCTCTTCACCCCGGTGAAAACACGGTAGTGTTCACGTCGAAGGGAGATCACAGGATACACTTGTCCCGCTGGAAGTTCCCCAGGGGCCTCTCTCTGAAATTCAGCGACGAATGGGGACACACGGGAAAGAAACCTGGTAACGCCAGGATCCTCGAAGCCCGTTCAAGCGCTGCCATGACCGTCACCGCCGGGCAAAAGCCCGCAACCCACACAATCCGCGTCAAGAGTCATTTCATGCTTTCCGTGGAGCAAAGACAACAGGGCTACGCACAGGAGACCGCCTACGTGGACGCGCAGATCGGCGCGCTTTTCGAGCGCATGACTGATCTTGGCTTGTGGAACAACACCATGGTGGTGCTCACATCGGATCACGGGGAGGAACTCGGCGAACGCAACGGCGTCTTCGAGCACGTCCAGCGTCTTTACGAAAGCCTCGTTCACGTTCCCCTGATCATCGCCCTCCCGAACGGAAGGAATGCCGGCAGGCGGGTCTCGGAACCTGTCAGGCATATCGATCTACTTCCGACCATCGGCCACTTTTTCGGCTTTGAGTCCCCCCCCGACATCCGGGGCAAGAATCTGTGGCCGCTGGGGGACATCGGCATGCGCCCGGCGGTGTCGGAGACCTACCGTCCCCAGGCCAGGTCCAATCGCGTATCCGTGCGGTACGGCGACTTCAAGCTCATTCGAGATGAGCGCACAAAAAGAAAAGAACTGTACAACATAAAAAAGGACCCCCTGGAGGCCCAAAACCTGCTCAGCCTCGCCTCCGTGAAGGGAGCGAAACCAAACAGCTTCGCCGCCGTTGTGACCATGCTCAACAAAATACTTGAAACCGAGCGCGCCTCGAAAACAGCAAAAGACGCCCCCGTTCCCATCAGGGCAAAACTCAACGAGGGCGAGGTGGAGGCCCTGCGGGCGCTCGGCTATCTGGAATAGATTTTCTCAAAACGCTACGGATCACCACTCGTGAGCAACTCCACATCGAGGAGATCCTGCTTCCGCCCTGTGGATCGTTTGTTCAAGATGAGTTCTTCCCTGCCGATCACCCAGAGGCGAGAACCCCTGTATTCGCTCTTCACTCGATTTGAAAACGCCAGATCGAACTCCACACCATCGATGGAGGTGAGAATATCAATTCTGTTGGGAGGTTGACCTAATTGAACGATCCTGCCGGGGATGGTGAAATCCTCCCGGGTCAGTCCGATTTCCGAGAAGCCAAAATCGTCTAGCGCGAGGATGATCTTTTCGGCGTTTTCCGCCGTGGGGCGAACCCAGAAATCGATGTCCTTGGTAAATCGCGGCAGACCGTGGAACGCAAGCGCGTGTCCGCCCACCAGCAGGTAGTCAACCTGCCTTGAGATCAAGCACTCGATAAATTCTACGAAATCTCTGCTCAGGCTCATTTTTCAACGCCAGGTACTCACGAACACACTCCCCCACGGCGTCGAGCCGTTCCTGCGGAGTGAGCGCAAGCCAGTATTCGAGATCTGCCTTTTCGGCCGCCTCGTGACTGGAGAAGACCCGAACGATCTTCTTGTCGTTTCCATTCTCGTTCACAAGAGAAATTATATCACATACCAACACCCATATTGAAGCCCCGTTCAAAATCCGATAGTTTGAGAACATGAAGATCGGCGGCATACTCAACATCATCATCGGCCTGGTGTTCATCGTGGGCGGTCTGTCCGGAAAGCTCGCGCTCATCGGCACCGACAACGGAATGTTTCTGGCCATTCCGGGGGGAATCCTCGTTATCTGGGGCGTCTATCGGTTGAAGCGCGCGGGGTCACGCGCGGGGTCCTCTACCCGATAGTCGGGGGCACCAGGAAGAAGACCGTGCGCGTGTCCACCTCGGTGACACCGTCTCCCCACACATGGATGGTTGCGGTAAAGATCTGCGGGTAGGTTGTTGCGGGAACCGTCACGTTGTCCTTGACGTGGATGTCCCAGCAGACCCTGTTACCCGGATCCACCTGCAGGTGCGTGTCGTCGTGACTGTCGCCGTCATCATCGAACGTGGGCCAGGTAGTGCAAATGACACCAACGTCGGTGGTCTCCAGGTAGTCGATGAACTCGACGACCGTGTCCACCGTGTCGTCAAGACCGTGGCTATCTATCCCATCGTAACTGTCGGTCCCGTAGGCCCATAGATCCATGGGAACCTCGGCGAGCGCCTCGATTGCGTCCACTATCGCCGTGGCCGCAGCAGTGTTGGTTCCATCGAACACGAGAGGGCTACCGAATGTATCGACCGACCCCTGGGCCGTCATGAACGAGTTCATCGAGGTCTGGGCCGAAATGCCCGAGTAGATTCCCAGCGTCTTCGCCCCGATGGCACTGAGGGCGGCAATCACCTGCGCTTGCGTGGTCACGGTGGACTGAAAGAGGCCCTCATCGGTGATGATCGCTATGATCGGCCGGGCGCCGGGCCGGAAGCATGGGTACCCCGGATAACCGACCGGGCACGACCCGGTTGCCAGGTACGGGGCGTGAGATGCGTTGGTCTCGTTGGGGATTCCGCTTGGAACGGTAACCCCCGCCGCCGTGGCCTCTGCGGTTCCGTACCCCGTGGCGGTGCAATAGAGCGCCGGAATCGCCAGTTCGTCGCAGCACCCGCCGCATGACTCGTAGGTCGAGCTATAAGCGGGGAATGCATTCTCTGCGGTGGTGGCATCGGCCTGGATATCGAGCCTGTGATCGTATTTCTTTTCCGTCTGGGTGCATTCCTCATACAGGAAAGTACCCACCCCCACCTCCAGGTCGGGAATCGCGGCGGTGGCATCCGTGATCACCGTGCCCATGTTGGCCTTGATGGTGTTCATCTCTGTTGACATGGAGCCGGATGTATCAATCAGGAAGTAAAGATCCGCCTTTTGCAAATCGGAGGAGAAGTCCAGCGTGTCGGACACCGGGGTTGCCGTGCCGAGGTAAGGCACGATGAACACGAAGTCCCCGCTGGCGGCAGGATTGTCCGAGGGGTTCAGGGGATCCGTACCGGCGGCCACCTCCACGAAATCGCTGGCGCCGTCGCCGTCCGAGTCCGGGTTGGTGGGGTCCGTGCCCGCTGCGATCTCGTCCGCGTCAGGCAGAAGATCCCCGTCCGAGTCCAGATCCTGAAAGTCCGGCAGGCCATCCCCATCCGAATCCACCGGCGGGGTCGATAGGATCGAGTCTCCCGCCTCGACCGAGTCGGGGATACCGTCTCCGTCCGAATCCAGATCCAGTCCGTCGATTGTACCGTCGCTGTTCGTGTCGATGAAACTATCGTACGTGTCCGAAATGGTATCTCCGTCCGTGTCTATCGAGAGATGATTCAGACCGTACATCACCTCCAGACCGTCCGACAGCCCGTCACCGTCCGAATCCAGGTCCAGATAATTGGGAGTACCGTCCGAGTCCGTGTCCTGCGGAATGAGCGGATTCGAACCCGCTTCCACGATGTCCCACAGACCGTCTCCGTCCGAATCCAGGTCCAGGAAATTGGGCGTACCGTCCGAATCCACATCGGCGTCGGTCTCCACCGAATCAGGGATACCGTCACCGTCCGAGTCGTCGTCCAGGTAGTTCGGAATGCCGTCGCTGTCAGCGTCGCCGCCGGTCTCCACTGAATCCAGGATCCCGTCGCCGTCCGAGTCCAGGTCCAGGTAATCCGGCGTGCCGTCCGAATCGCTGTCGACGGTGCCCTCCACGGAATCCAGGATCCCGTCGCCATCCGAGTCCGTGTCCTGGAAATCCGGGATGCCGTCCGAATCGCTGTCGAGAGGCGACGTGGTCACATCCGTGTCGCCCGCCTCGTCGATGTCCAGGATTCCGTCCCCGTCCGAATCGTCATCCAGGTAGTCCGGGGTTCCGTCCGAGTCCGTGTCGAGCAATACCGCGATCCCCTCGTCCACATCCGAGATTCCATCTCCGTCTGCATCCGCCAGGGGGTCGAAGCCGGTGCTGGTGCCCGTGTCGGTATCGGTATCCGTATCGGTATCGGTATCCGTGTCTGTATCGGTGTCTGTGTCGGTATCGGTGTCGGTGTCCGTGTCGGTGTCGCCGTCGGTGTCCGTGTCGGTGTCCGTGTCGGTGTCCGTGTCGGTATCCGCGTCGGTATCCGCGTCGGTGTCGCCGTCGGTATCCGTATCCGTGTCACCGCCGGCATCCAGATCGAACCCGAACCCCCCACCACCGTCCGAACATCCCGCCCACGCAAGCACCATTCCCAAAAGAATAGATATCAATATACGTGGATGCATGATCTTCCTCCTTGCATTTCCGTTTCGGGAAGCTTTAATTATCTATTTCGATACTCTCTTGCTGTTTACCCTTAGTTGATAAGCGCACACCAAAAAATGATACCCTCAGGCAGATTTCATACAACTGTTTCTTTGCAACCAGGAAGGAACCGGCGGAATGAATATCCTGTGGGAAATTACCCGATGGTCGGGGGCACCAGGAAGAAGACCGTGCGCGTGTCCACCTCGGTGACGCCGTCTCCCCACACATGGATGGTTGCGGTAAAGATTTGCGGGTACGTGGTTGCGGGAACGGTCACGTTGTCCTTGACGTGGATGTCCCAGCAGACCCTGTTGCCTGGATCCACCTGCAGGTGCGTGTCGTCGTGAGTGTCGCTGTCCGAGTCGAACGTGGGCCAGGTAGTGCAGATGACACCGGTGTCGGTGGTCTCCATGTAGTCGATGAATTCTGTGACAGTGTCCACCGTGTCGTCCAGACCGTAGCTATCTATCCCATCGTAATTGTCGGTCCCGAAAGACCAGAGATCCATGGGAACCTCGGCGAGCGCCTGAATGGCGTTTACAATGACTGAAGAAGCTGACGCTGTGGCATCAAAAACCAGTGGGTTGCCGAATGCGTCCACCGACCCCTGGGCCAGCATGAAGATCTCCATGGCGTCGCGCCCCGCAAATCCCCAGGAACCCACTCCGTAAAGCCCCAGGGTCTTGGCTCCGATGGCATTGAGGGCGGCGATAGTGTCCGCCTGTGAGGTTCCGGTGTACTGAGTAAAGCCCTCGTCAGTTACAACCGCAATGATGGGACGCGCGCCAGGGCGGAAGCATGGATAGCCGAGGTAGCCCAACGGGCACGCTCCCGGCTCGTTGGCACAACTCACCTCGTTGGGAATTCCATTGGGAACTGTAACCCCAGCCGAGGCGGCCTCACTGGTGCCGTACCCGGTCGCCGCGCAGTACATTGCGGAGCGGGGTGGCTCGGAGCAGCACCCACCGCATGACTCGTAGGTCGCGCTATACGAGGGGAAGGTTGACGCCGCCACAAACGGGCTCGCTTGAATGTCCAGCCGATGATCGAAGACCTTGTAGTTCGCGCATTCAGCGTAAAGGAAGGATCCGATTCCGGTCTGCAGATCCGGAATCAACGCGGTGGCATCGTTGATGACCGTGGTCATGTTGGTCTTGATGTTGTCCAGGATGCTGACCATGGAACCGGACACGTCCACCAGGAAATAGAGATCCGCCTTTTGCAGATCGGAGGAAAAGTCCAGCGTGTCGGACACCGGGGTTGCCGTGCCGAGGTAAGGCACGATGAACACGAAGTCCCCGCTGGCGGCAGGAT
>JAUXHN010000122.1 GCA_030621515.1 Deltaproteobacteria bacterium
AGTCAGTATCGGAGTCAGTATCGGAGTCTGTATCGGTGTCAGTGTCAGAGTCGGAATCTCCGGATCCATGGCTTGAGTCGCTCGCGCTTTCGCAGCCGCCTGAACCGACCAGACCGATGAGGCCGACCGCCAGTAGAGCAAGTATGTATCTGAACATGTCAAATCCTTTCACAATTCCCTTGATGATACAGAATCATTATAGCAGTGGGAGCGGGAATGTTTCCGGATGTTTTTTTTATGCGAATCCGATGGCTTTCACGAGGGTGTCAGAGTCGTTTTGCGAGGCTATCGCACGCAGCGGAACCCGGCGTAATCTTTGTGCAGGTCGGCCAGATCCGATTCACGTGCGGTCACTCTGATCTCCGTCGTATACGATCTGTGGCCGCCGCCGCGCCGGACGTGTTCTCCAGCGTGGCCTTCTTCCTCCTCCACCCAGGCCGAGCCGTCATCTGGCGCACCGGTGTAGGAAGAATGGTAGGAGTCCGCGACCCACTCGGCGACATTGCCCGCCATGTCGAAAAGCCCCCAGGTTGTCTGCCCGTCCGGGTGGCTGCACACCGGGGACGTCCCCGGTACCTCGGAGTTATAATATGGGTTCTCGTGCCAGACCGCGTGCTCCGAGGTCGGGGTTTCATCGCCCCAGGGATACGGTCTGTCCGTCCCGCCGCTCGACGCGGCGTACTCCCACTCCGCCTCGCTGGGCAGACGTCCGCCAATCCATTCGCAAAAGTCGATTGCATTTTGCAAATCGACGCAGTTCATCGGCTCGCTTTGTTTGTACTTCCAGGCGTAGTTATCGTAAACGGAGCAATGGTAATCGTGTCCGGGACAAGCTCCTTCGAGGATACACTTGTCGTACTGGGCGACAGTGACTTCAAAACGCATGATTTCGAAGGAACCGACATTCACTATATGCGCCGGTCCCTCGTCTTCGTCCCCCGAGTCTGTTCCCATTGTGAAGTACGCCCCGGGCAAGAACACCCATTCGGGTGTGTTCTCGTCGCACAGGGGTTCTTGAAAGAATTCCGAATTGTCATCGTCGTCATCGCCGAAAAGGAGGAAGCACCCGGACACCATCGACGAGATCAGGAACAATGCCACAGCTATTGCGAGTTGCCATTTGAGAGCAAAACTTCGAGCCACGGTGTTGTTTCTTTCTGGTCGCCGCCGGATTGAAGCTTACCCGTCAGACTTGATGGCCGAGACGATCTCCTCGAGCTTGATCTGCCAGGTTTCGATGGGGACCTGGCACGTGCCGACCCTGCGGTGACCGCCGCCGCCGTACTTGAGCATGAGCGACCCCACATTGGTTTTGGAGGTGCGGTTGAAGATGCTGTGACCCACGGTGAATACGACGTTTTCCTTGTTTTTTCCCCAGAGAATTCTCAGGGAGATACTGGCCTCCGGGAACATGACGTATTCCTTGAATCGGTTGCCGCTGTGCAGCTCGAACTGGCTCAGGAGATCTATGACCAGCAGGTTGTCTTCCATCCGGCCGCGATCCTTGATCATCTCCTCGTAGTCGCGCTCCTGCTTGAAATAGCGCCTGACCCGCTCCTGGACGTCCTCGATCTGCAGGATCTCATCCGCGTTCATGGTGCGGCAGTACTTGATCATGTCTTCCATGAGACTGTAGTTGGAGATGCGATAGTCGCGGAACCTTCCGAGACCCGTGCGTGCGTCCATGACAAAAGAGAGCAGCGTCCATCCGGTGGGGTTGAGAATGTCCTCCTCGTTGAACTGGGCCGAGTCGCTCTTGTCGACGCCCGCCATCAGGCCGGTCGCGTCGAGACGGGCAAACTTGTCAGCGCCCCCGTAGTAGTCGTAGATCACTCGCGCGCAGCTCGGCGCGTCCCGGCTCTCGCCCTTGTAGACGAAATTCTCTTTTATCTGGAGCCGCTCTTCCTCGCTGGAGTGATGGTCGAACCATAGACCGCAGCCCGGCATGTACGGCACGTTTGCCAGCACGTCATTTCCGTCGATCTCGATCTTGCCGTCCTGCACGTCTTTGGGATGTATGAACTCGAACCTGTCGATGATACCTGCTTCCACCAGCAGGACCGCGCAAGCCAAGCCATCGAAATCGGATCTGGTCACTAGTCGCATGTCGAGACCCTTCTACCTCAGAGAGCAATATTTGAAAATACCAGACCTGATCGTGGGTGGTCAAACAATAGTAATCGCAAGGAACGGTTCATATCGGTTCATCTCGCCTGGGTTTGGTCATCAAGGAAAAAATCACAGCCGCTGCAGTCGCGAACGCAAACGATGTGAAACGGACCGAGATGATGTCGTCGAGGCCCGGAATCCATTTCCACGCCGCAGTGGAAACGGCGCCCGTGATCATTGAAGCGAGCACCCCGGCTCCGGTCATTCTCTTCCAGTGCAACGAGAGCAGGATCGCCGGTCCGAAGGACGCGCCGAGACCGGCCCAGGCCAGGGATACCACGTCGTAAATCAGATTATCGCTCATGCAGGCGAGGTTGAAGCCCGCCATGCCCACGCCGACAGTGGCCACACGGCTGAAGAGGACGAGTTGCTTCTGGGTGACACTTCGTTTGAGCACTTTGGAGTAGAAATCTTCCACTATGGTCGAGGTGGCGATGAGTAGCTGGCTGTCGGCGGTGGACATCATCGCCGCCACGGCGCCGGCGATCAATATCCCCGCGATCCAGGAAGGGAAGAGGAAATTGGCCAGCACGGGAAGGATGCGCTCGGGATCGTTTGAGACCGAGGCGACGTCGTTTGTCGAAAGGACCCCGTTGTGAACCAGGGTGATCCCGACAATTCCGATCAGTGTTGCGCCGGCGTAAGCAAGGAGGGTCCAGGTGATCGCCACCTTGCGCCCGATCTTGATGGCGTCCGGGTTGTTGATGGCCATGAACTTGGTTACCAGGTGGGGCTGGCCCATGTAGCCCAGTCCCCAGGATAGACCTCCGACAACAGCAGCAACGCCGGCCCATCCGGTTTTTCCGGCGGTAAGAGACGCGGTCTGCCCCGTTGCCTTCATGGCCGCCACCACATCGAGTCCCTCACTGTTGATGAGGATCAGGCCGACGATGGGCATCAGCACCAGAGTTATTATCATCAGAACGGCCTGGACCACGTCAGTCATGCAGACCGCGGTGAACCCGCCCATCATCGTGTAGACGACGACTACCAGAGCTGCGAGAAGCATTCCCCAGTGGGCGTCAATGCCGAAAGTGGCGTCGAGCACCTTTCCGGCCGCGATGAACTGTGCCGCGACGTAGAACGAGAAAAAGAAGCAGATGATCAGCATGCTGATCACCCTGACGTGCTGGCCCCATTTGCCGCAAAACCGGTAGAAGTATTCCGGCAGTGTGATGGCGCCGTAGGTTTCGGAGATCACTCGTAGCTTTCGGGCGATCACGATCCAGTAGAAGATTATCCCCAATACACAGCCGAGCACGGTCCATATCTCGAGCATTCCCACTGCATACAGCGCGCCTGAGAGACCGAGTATGAGCCACGCGGATTCGGCTGCGGTTCGTTCGGAGAGGGCGATGACCCAGGCGCCCAACTTGCGCCCGCCCAAAATGAAATCGTCCTTGGTGGTGTTCTTTCCGAAGGTCCAGACTGCTACGCCGGCGATGAGAACCAGGTAGGCGACAAGGCCGAGCAGCGGCGAGTTGAGGAGGTCCATTAATCGACGCCCTGGATCTCCGCGATCTGTTCGAGGACATCGGTAGCCTGGGCATCGTAGATCATGTTGTCCGCGGCGTGTCCGATGCGGACCGTTTGTTCCATGTGGGTCTTTGCCAGGTCATACTTCTTGCGCTCGAAATGAATGCGGCCGAGAAAATAGTGGACCTGGATCTGTTCCCAGACGGTATTGCGCTCGTTCGCCCTGATGAGGGCCTGGTCGAGATCCGAGAGCCCCTCGCTGCTGTCAAATTTGAGGGCGTCGATGAAAGACAGGAAGATCTTGTTCAAATTAATAACGATGTCGTACCCGATTCCCTCTGCAATCTCTTGTGACATCTTGAGGTACGAGAAGGCCTTCCGGTAGTCTCCGAGAGCCACGTAGTCGTCTCCCAGATTGTGGGCGTTGGCGGCTATTTGCTCCGTGAGGTCGTATTCCCTGGCGATATCGAGGGCGCGAAGGCTGAGGGCGGCCGCCCGCTCGAACTCGCGCAACATGTAGTAGACCTGTGCGTGGGCTCGTTCGAAGACGCAGCGGGTCTCCGGAGACATGGTGGGCCTGATGAGGTTCTCGGCCTCCTTGATGGTCGCGAGCGCCGCCTCGTGCTCTCCGCTGTTGGCGCGTACCTTGGCAAGCTGGGACATGCAGGTGAGCTTGAGGTTGATATCACCCTCATCGGGCCAGAGATCGATGGCCTCCACGTAATATGGGATGGCCTTCTTCATGTCGCCCACAATGTTGTACACGTCGCCTGCCGTTACACGGACCTCGCAGCGAAAGGCCACCTCGCCGATTTCGTCGGCCAGCTCAATTGCGCGCTGGAAATGTTGCTGGGATTCGGTGTAGTGATCGGCCCGGGCCTGCAATTCGGCCGTGATCCGCATTATCTGTACGAGCGCCCGTTTGTCGTCGAGCTCTTCGGCAAGCTCCTGTGCCCGCCGCATCTTTTCCAAACCCATGGTAAGCAACAGGGACTTGACCGAGAGATGCCCGATGGGGAGGTAGACGGAGAGGATGCGTTCGAGGTCCGGTTTGGACACATTTTCAAGAAGATCGAGCGCCTTGAGGTAGTAGTCCAGGGCTGCGCGGTGGGAATAGTCATCGGAGACCTTCTTGCCTGCGCGGATGAGAAAGTTCACCGCATTGGCCCTGTCGCCGCCCTCCCGGTAGTGCGTGGCGAGGCGTTCCACGAACTCGTCGATGCGGTCCTCGAACATGTCCTCGATGGCCGCCGCGATGGACAAATGGATCTCCTTGCGATCCGAGAAAATGATTCCATGGTAGACGACGTCCCTGACGAGATCGGAAGCAAACGCGAACTCGGACGATGATATTCGGTTGAGTAGCCCGGCGTCCTTGAGACCAAGCAGGACAGGCTTGAGGTCGGGTGTCTGCACACCGGTGACTCTGCCCAGGAGGTTGATGTTGAAGCGCTGCCCCATGACGGCGGCTCGTTGTATGAGTCCCTTCTGTTCCGTGGGCAGCCTCTTGACCCGCGCACCGACCAGTCCCCGAAGGGATTTTGGAAGGTCCACGAGATCGCTTTCGGGTTTGTAGGTGACGACCCCGCCGGCGAACGACACGATGTCGTTGGCGATGAGTGCCTTGATGTACTCCTCTATGTACAGTGGATTTCCGTCGCTCTTGAGCGCCACATCCATGAGCAGGTCGTCCGGGGCCTTGCGTACTTCGAGTCGTGACATGGCGAGCCGCTTGGAATCGTTTTCGGATAGGGGCCCCAGGTGGATCTCCTGGAAGTCAGGTTCTTTCTCCCATCCGTGGGTGAAACCCGGGCGGGCGCAGAACGCCAATAACAAGGGAAGATGCGTAGTGGAGTGGGAAAGATGATGGATGATGTCCAGGGACTCGGCATCTATGTGATGAAGATCGTCCCAGAAGAAGATGGTCATCTTGTCCGATGACAGGCTGGAGAAGGCGCGAATAAGCGCGGATCTGAGCAAGCGCCCGCGCTCTTCGGGGCTGGCCTCGTGTTCGGCGGCCACTCCGAGGAGCCCGGATACGGTATCGATCTCCTCCGGTATGAGGCCGAGTTCCACTAGCCTCTCGATCTTGGATCTGAGCTCCTGCTCCGGTTCGATATCGCCCACTGCCAGGATGGACCTGAACATGGAAGAAATCGCCGCAAACGGGGTGCCGTGCCGCCAGGGAACGCAGTTGGTTTCGTGCCAACCCACCTCGTGCCCGCCGGCCACCAGACGCCGTTTGACTTCGTGGAGAATCCGGGTCTTGCCGATACCGGCGTCTCCGGTGATCGTCAGCACGCGGCCGGATCCATTGCTCACCATTGCAAGGAGCTCGCCTATCTTCTTGAGATCCTCTCTTCGTCCGAAGAGCTTGCCGTAGGTTTCAGCCACGGGGCGGCGACCGGTGATCTTGGAGACGATCTGCTCCATGCCCGCCACGTTTGTGGTGGTCACCTCCTCGAATGTGAAGCTGTCCTTTGTGAGTTCCATGCCGGCGGCGGAGGTGCAAACCCATCCGATGCCGCGCTTCGCGAGCTCCCTCGCCGCCTGAAGCGCCTTGAAGTAGGTGTCGTCTTCACGGGGGGTGCCCGAGTATGAAACCACTATCTTGTCCGGGTGGACTCCCACGCCAATCTGGCAATTGGAAGTAGTGCCCATCTCCATCAGGAGTGCGCGCTGTAACTTCAGCGCGGTGTCTATGGCATCCTGTGTATCGCGACCGTCTGCAGCCTCTATCCCGAACAGGGCGACAAGAAGATCGTTACGATCTTCCACAAGTGTGCCTCCGCCGTGCGTCAGCACACTCCCGAGGAGCTTGAGCAGACCAGCTGGTGGGGGAGGCCCGAGCACCTCTACGCCGACCACGGTCACGTCGCGCATCTCCGAGGCCAGGCTTCCCGCGCCTGTCGTTGTCGTGGTGCTGTCCCCGGAGACTGCCTGCGTCGGAACCTGAACCGAGGTTATCTCGGAGGCATCGAACCCGTTGGTGGAAGCGACGCTGCCGGTAGCGGCGGTGCCTCCCCCGACTGCGGCCACGAGCTTCTGTGCCTCGCCGGAATCGTCCTTTCTTTCACTCTCCGGCGCGTCCTTGAGATTCATCATGAATTCGGATAACGAGTGGGCGCCGACACGAGCTTTGACCGAGTAAAGGTACGAGATGAGTGCCTCGTACATCTCCCCGGCGTCGGAGAATCGCTTGTCGGGGTCCGGGTCCATGGAGGTATTCAATATCCGGCAGATCTCATCGTTCGCTTCGGTGCCATGCTCGGTGTCCCGCGCTCTGGGGTAGTTTCTGGTCTGTATTTTGTGGATGGCGTCCGCCGCTTTGAGGCCACGGAATGGATTGTTCCCGGTGATGGCCTCGTACAGCACTACCCCGAGTGAGAAGATGTCTACCCGCCGGTCGTGGGGTTTTGCGAGTGCTTGCTCGGGCGCCATGTACGCGTACTTGCCCTTGACGGCCCCGGGCTCTTCCTGGCTCAAAGTGGTCTTCGCTCTGGCGATGCCGAAGTCGGTGATCTTCACCTCGCCCTCCAGCGAAATGAGGATGTTGTGTGGGCTGATGTCACGGTGAACTATGTTGAGCGGTTCCAGGTTCTGCCCACGACGCCTGTGGGCGTAATCGAGTCCTTTCGCCACCTCGCTGGCCATGTACGTCGCCAGATCCGCGGGTATCGCATGCACGGAGGCTTTGCAGCGCTTGATGAACGCGGACATATCAAGTCCCTGCACATACTCCATGGCGATGTAGTAGGAAAAACCGACCTTACCGAGATCGAACACCTGCACGATGTTGGCGTGATTGAGGGACACGGCTATCTTCGCTTCGTCTATGAACATGTCGACGAAACGCTCGTTGTCGGTCAGAGTGGGGAGGATGCGCTTTATTACGAGGAGCTTCTCGAACCCTTCGACCCCGTAGGATTTTGCCTTGAATACCTCGGCCATTCCACCGCGACCGAGTAGTTCGAGTAACTGGTATTTTCCAAAAATCACTGAATTACAACCTTACGACCCACAAAAAAAAACGCACGTATAAGACAATTGAAACCCCGAATCCTCAGATGTAGAAAGATACGTCATCCTTATGTGGACGCGAGAATCTATAATCGTTCAAAAAAACCGTCAATAAAAAGCTTTCTTAATAATAACGTAGCACCTGTTGCGAGGGTGTAAATATCCGCCCGCGTGATAATTGGCTTATTCGTGGGCGAGGTTGTCTACTTGCTCTTTGCGATGGCCCCAAGGAGGGTGAGGGTGAACTCGAAGATCCTTGCTACTGTCGGGATCGAAACACGCTCGTCAGGCGAGTGCGGGTTCTCGATGGTAGGGCCAAACGAGATCATTTCCATTCCGGGGTTCTTCTCGCCGATTATTCCGCATTCCAGGCCGGCGTGAATGGCGGTGAGCTTTGGTTCCGCCCCGTACTTCTCCGTCCAGGTTTTCCTGGTAAAAGCCAGCAGTTTGGATTTCATATCGGGCTGCCATCCGGGATATCCTTCGCTGGGTTTTACTGTTGCTCCCGCGAGCTCTCCGATAGCCGTCAGGCGTTCGATCACGGCGTTTATCGCTGATCTGTTGGGCGATCTCGACGCGGTGAGCATGGTCATGGCTTCGTCCTCAGTTCGAACGCGGGCCATGTTCGATGAAGTCTCCGGTAGCCCTTCCAGATCACGCGACATCGCCAGCAAGCCGTGGGGCACGGCAATCACCATTTTGATAGCCTTCCTGGTGGAATCCTCCGTGAAAACCCTGGCGGGGAGGTCCGTGGATGTCACTGCCAGGTCCAGGTCGGGCTCGGCCGACGCGAACTCGGATCGGAAGCCCTTCAGTTGTTCCGCGAAGACAGCCTTCACCTTGTCGACATCGTCCGCGGGCAACTGTATCCTGGCGGTCGCCTCGCGAGGAATGGCGTTGTGCTTGTCGCCGCCTTCGATGGAGATCAGATTGATCTTCGCGATACCCATCCCGACGTTTATTGCCCGCGATAGCAGGCGAATGGCGTTGCCTCTGTTCTGGATGATGTCCAGCCCGGAGTGTCCCCCACGCAGTCCCTTCAGCACGAGTTCGAGACCGGCGTGGCCGGGGGTGGAGTCGGTACGTGTGATCGGCAGTGAGAGATTGCAATCGCGTCCGCCGGAGCACCCCACGTAGATGATACCGTCCACTTCTGCGTCGAGGTTGATGAGCATCTTGCCCGTGACGAAACCCGGCTTGAGGTTGTTGGCGCCGTTCAGGCCCGTCTCCTCGTCTGTGGTGAACAGGAGCTCGATGGGGCCGTGTTCCGCATCCGGCATCTCCATCAGAGCCAGGCCCATGGCCACCCCGATGCCGTTGTCCGCGCCGAGGGTGGTGCCGTCTGCGGTGATCCAGTCACCGTCGCGCACGAGCACAATGGAGTCTTTTTCGAAGTCGAATTCCGTGTCGGAGTTCTTTTCGCACACCATGTCGATGTGACCCTGAAGCACCACGGTCGGGGCGTCCTCGAAGCCTGGGAATGCATTGATCCTTATGACTATGTTGCCGACCTCGTCCGTATCTGTTTCGCATCCCTTCGCCTTTGCCCATGAGACGATCGCCTTCCCGAGTTGCTCCTCGTTTCGCGATCCATGAGGGATCTTCCGGATCTCATCGAAGTATTTCCAGACCAGCTTGGGCTCGATTGATTCTACGGAATAGGACATCTGGTTTCTCCTTTTTAGGGCTCGTGTAAAAACAACTTCCCATTTTACACCGCCGATCCATCCCGCCTGGCTGCGTTACTCCTCCTCGAATTGGCGTTGCCAATCCTTCGTCGTAGTGCCTTGCCATGCGGGCGCCTCGACGCCGCAAATCTGGGAACTTATTTTCACGCGAACCCTTAACCTGAATTTTCGACGCGTCCTTATACACATGTTTCCGGGTGTCGGGCAATCATGGACGGATCAGAGTTCCGTCCTCACAAACGATGCAGTCGCGAACATCACGTGAAACACTTGCGCGGGGCATGACCACCGATCCGTCCACGGTGACGCCGGCTTTGACATGCGCTCCCTTTCCGATCACCGTACCGTTTACCAGTCGGCACCCCTGCTCGACGGAGGCTTCCGGATCCACGTGGAAGGCATCGGGGGGAGGGGAGTAGCCCCGAATTGAAGATCGGCCGCATACCAGAGCGGTGTTGGCTTCGATGAACCTCTTCGGTGTTCCGAGATCGCAAAAAAACTGATCGTCGACCGCGCCGTAAAGGGGCGCGCCTTTTTTCACGAGAGGAATGTAGGTTTCACGAACGATGCATCCCTCGTCCGGAAGGAGGTGAAGCAGCTCCGGTTCGATGAGGTGTACGCCGGTGAACATGTGGGTTCGAGGTCCGTGTTCGGCCGATCCCTCCCAGACCAGTCGTCTGATCATATCGCGGTCATCGAGGCCCACCGGTCCTAGCTTCTCCGCGTCGGAATCGCGTCGCACCACGAGCGTGGCGAGGGCGCCGTTGCTCCGATGGGAGGCCAGCGCGGCGTCGATGTCCGGAGTGAACAGCACATCTCCGTTTACCACGATCACGGTTTCGTTTCCGAGCAGGTGTGCGGCGTTCTTGATCCCCCCGCCGGTGCCCAGGATCGTTTCTTCAAGGGTGTACTGAATGTTCACCTGCAGGTCCGAGCCGTCGCCCAGGTGACCCCTTATCGGTTTCGGCAGGTGGTGCAGGTTGATCACCAGATCCCGTATTCCATGGGCCTTGAGGTGTTCGATCACGCGGACAAGGTTGGGAACACCCACGACGGGGATCATCGGCTTGGGGATAGTCTCGGTCAGCGGCCGTAGCCTCGTGCCGAAACCCGCGGCGAGGATCATCGCTCGCATTCCGGATTATACTGTGCCGGGGAAGCGCAGCCCGACGAGAAGACCGACCAGTCTTGCCGCCAGGCGCACCGAGGAATCGTCGTACCTGCCGGGCATCAACTCGACGATATCGGCGGCCACCACATTCTTGGTGGCGAATAGATACTGCAGAAATGCCACCGACTGGTACCAGCCCGGTCCTCCCGGTTCCGGGGTGCCGACGGAGGGGACGTCAGCCGGATCGAAGTAGTCGAGGTCGATGGTCAGATAAATGTTCTCGGGAAAGTCGGCCAGCATGCCGTACCAATCCGTGCCTGCAATGATTTCCCGCGCCGTGACGATGGGAAGAGCGTTGTCCCTGATGTACACGGCCTCATCCTGACTCATGGATCGAATGCCCACACCCAGAGTGCGGCACCCCATATCGATGATACGTCTCATGACGCAGGCGTGGCTGAGGGGATTGCCGTCGTAGGTGTCCCGGAGATCCGCATGCGCGTCCATCTGCACCACGCCCACAGCGCTTCTGGAATGCGCCGCGCGAACAGGTCCGAGGGAGACGGTGTGCTCGCCGCCTATGCAGATGGGGAATCCGCCTCCGTCCAGAATTTCACCCACCACACGTCCGGCGACTGCCTGTTGAATTCTGGCGTCTACTAGCTCCGGTCCGTGGGGGCGGATTGTCGATCTCGGGATCCCTCGCAGGGGATCGCGGGCGAGATCGAAATTGAACGAGTCCAGGCGATCCAGTTCGTTGAGGACCGCGTCGGGCCCGTGGATGGCGCCCTTTCCCAGGGTGGTGCTCACCTCGAAGGGAAGGGCCACGAGGCCCAGGTTGGTGGGCTGGTCTGACATCACTCGCTGAGCCCCAGAGCCAGCAGGCCGGCAACCCGCAAGAGAACCTGCGATCCGAGCAGGGCAGATGGGGACCTCGGTTGCACTGTTCCGGTTCCAACTAGATCTGCGGCGGCCACGCCGGGGCCTTCGAAGATCATTTCGATGATATCCATGAGATCGTACCAGCCCAGCCCTCCCGGTTCAAGGGAACGAGTGGTCTGCGCCGTCGCCGGGGAAAGCACGTCCAGATCGATGCTCAGATGTACCGGATCGGTGATGCTCTCAATTGCCCGGGCGATGAGATCTTTCTGGCTGGCGAGCGCGGTCGCCGTAAGGATGGTGACATTGCCGGGTATCCCCTTGAACGCATTGGCCGTTGCGGCCCTGACACCTGCCAGCACGGATGTGTTTCGGCTGAGCAGAGCCGTTTCGTCGATTTCGATGCGACCGACCTTTCCCCACAGCGCGACAAGAGGGCGATCCGTACAGTGCTTCTCGGTGACCCGGCGGTCCTCGCCGATGATGATCGGGAACATTCCCCGTGCGCCCGCTTCCTTTGCCCTCTCCACCGCTGCGGTGACAGGATCGTCTCCTCCCACTGCTTCGGCGTACGTGCCGATGTCGAGCGGAGAGAGGCCCACCTGCATTTCGAAGAGCTCCACAAATCGGGACGCATCCGCGATGGCCATAGGGCCGGACGCGCGACCGATCTCCGCAGGGTCGCCGCGGGAAGCAAAGAGGAGTGCCAGGTAAGCTTCATTCCATGAAGTGCTGGTGTTCGAATATCCGAAATCGATGGTAAGAGTCATGAATCCCCTACGGGAGGAGCACGGCCATGGCCACGACGGTGGTCCACAGTCCGTTTTTGTTGCCCCTCGCGGTTTGTGTGATGCTTCTCGTATTGACGATCCGTCCGCTCATGCGGAAGATTTCTTTTCTTTCATCATAATCCTGATCGGGATCAAATTGAATACCCAGAGTCGTTGCCAGCATGGAGGCGGCCAGATCCTCCGCGTAGTCGCTGACCCGTTCCTTCGTTTCGCCGAAGGAGTGGTGCTCGCTCAGGTATCCGTACTGGCTCGGGTCCGATGGGCGGGCCAGCCCCACGGACGCCGCGCAAAGCCTGTTGGGCTCATTGGTATCCGCGCGGGCCTGCACAACGAAGATGATCTGCCCCGGGCTCAGGGCCTTCAGTCCGCGTGGTCTCGAAACGATAACGGCTCTTGGAGGCAGAATGCTCGAAACCTGAACCAGGTTCAGGTGCGCCACGCCGGCCTTTCGCAAGGCCATTTCGTACGATTGAAGCTTCTGGCGATGGATGCCGACTCCTCGGGTGAAGAATACCTTGGTTGGAATGAACGAATTGGCCAGCAAGTCCTCACCTGATCCCATGTTGCACGTATTGTCTCATAGACCTTAGCTCAAGATCGCCAGGATGGAAGTATTACTTTTCGACCGGTGATCGTGTCAACCAAGTAGTTGCTCCGGAGCTATCACCCGGGTGATGGTGTCCAGTATAATGAAAGGGCACGATGACGAGTCGTGACGGGTCCGCCTACGCCCCTTGCTACTGCCGGCGGCTTGGGGGTATACACTTAGGTCAGGAG